>JBHPHS010000007.1:0-38027 GCA_042571305.1 Patescibacteria group bacterium
TTAAGGATAGACTTTGTGACATTATATGGCGGAGGAAGGTAATAAATCTTCATCAGGATCAAAATTAGCTCCTTTTTTGGTGGTTTTGTCAATCGGTCTTGCATTTACTGTTGGTTTTATGTGGCAGAAGATTAGGGGTTTAGAAGGAGGTACCACTCCGACTGCCACTCAAAATCCTCAAGCCAATCCGACCCCAATTGCTGTTGATGCAAACAAAGTTGATCAGACAAATGAGCCCTTTGTCGGAAACGAGGACGCTCCGCTTACAATGATCTATTGGTCTGACTATCAATGTCCGTTTTGTAAGCAGGTTGAAGAAGATGCTGTTGCTGCGCTATATGATAAATACGTTAAAACGGGTAAGTTAAAAATTGTTTTTAAAGATTTTCAATTTTTGGGTGAAGATTCAACCACAGCAGCTCTTGCCGAGAGTGCTGTTTGGGAGCTTTATCCCACAAAGTTCTACGCTTGGCAGCAAAAAATGATGGAAATGCAAGATGCAGAGAACTCCGGTTGGGGTAAAAAGAGCGACATTATGGCTATTGTTGCTTCTTTGGGAATGGATAGTACAAAGGTATCAAACTTAATGGATGAAAAGAAAGATGAGTATATGAAGGAAATGGATGAGGACAAACAGGAAGGTGCGAGTTTGGGAATAACTGGAACTCCTGGTTTTATTGTTGGAACCCAAGCTATTTATGGTGCTGAACCACAAGCAAGTTTTGAAAGTATAATTGAAACACAACTGAAGTAGTTATTTTCTTTTTCTGGCCTGCTTTATCCTTGATGCTCTTTCTGCTTCCCTTTTGTCTTGATCGTTTTTGATCTTTGTCCTTTTTATTTTCTCTTTTTGAATTCCTTTTTCAACTTTTTTTTGACACTCGGGATCAGGACAGGATGTATCGTTGTAGGTAACGTATGAACTACCCACTCTTTCTTTGTAGGTTTTGACTATAAACCTGTCTTTTCCGCAACGGATACACTTATTGCTCATGAATAATTTTTATTTTCAATTACCAGCGTTTTCCTCTTTGGAAATCCCTACCGCCACCTCTTGAACCTCCCCCTCTTCCTCCAAAATCTCCACCACCACGCCTATCTCCACCGAAATCACGTCTGGGAGCTCTTTCTTCCTGAGGTCTTGCTTCCTGAACCATTATTCTTCTTCCTCCCATTTCCGTTTCGTTAAGCTCTTTTATAGCTTTGTCTGCATCTTCATTTTTTGCCATTTCAACAAATCCAAAACCTTTGCTTCTTCCTGAAAACTTATCAATTATGATATTTGCTGAGGTAACCTCTCCCACCTTTGCAAAGAAACCCTTAAGGTCCGTATCTGTTGCCTCGTACGGTAATCCGCCTATAAACAATCTTTTAGCCATTTTGTATCACCTTCAATCTATCTTTTTCCTTAGATTGAATTTACGCTAAACCTGGCGAATTATAGGGAAGAAAATTGTATTGATTTTCCTTTTATAAATATCGCGTTAAGTAAAAACGAATCAGTATCTAAGTACAGGGTAATTATAACAGAAGTTGGCCTTAATAGCTAGCTGTTTCTATTCGATTAACTCTTGCTCTTTTTTGATTGAAAGAAATTGAACCCAGCTTTCGATAAGTTCAAGAATTAACTTAAACGGTGCCTCAAGAATAAAGTCGAAGGTATATGCCAGAAAATTAAGTTTGGAGAGTCCTTGGCTGAGCCTGCTTCCAATTGTTAGGATGGGTAAAGAAACCATATCTGTTAAGGATGAGGATTCCCTTCCTTTTTTCCAAAGATAAACCCTGGCAATTTGATTTATACGGTAGGCAAAAAAAGCAATAATTGAGAGAAAAAAGATAAATACAACCTTACTTGCAAGGGTAAAGCCAATTTTTCCTAAAACAATATAAATCAGTCCAAAAACTGCAATGAAGGTTAGGCTGTAAAAAGCTGAGAAAATAATTTGGGTAACTCCAAGTTTTTGTTTTTGTGCCTCTTTTAATACTTCAGTCTCTTCAGAGGTTGCTTCAAAGTTTTTAACAATCTTCCATGATTCACTTACCAAATCTTCTTTTTCGTCCTGGTCGGGAAGTTTAATTTGCAGGGTTGAAAGCCACATAATAAACGGAGGAAAGACTGTATTAATTGCCAAAGGAAGTTTACCTAAACTTCCATAGATTAGTATTTCAAAAGGTACCTCAAGAGCAATTGCCAGAAGCATTTTGGTTAAAAAGATGTATATAATGCTTCTTCCTACCGCGGTTGAAATTCGGCGTGACATTTGAGCAAGTTGAACATCCAATACCTCCTCAGCTTGGTTTTTGAATTTGCTTTGTTTCAGAAGAATGCTTTTAAACTCATTGGGATCATAAAAATAAATATCACGGATCAGAATAAGAGGTGGTACTTGACGCCTGACAAATTTATTTATACGGGGGGTCAATTTACTTTCATTCGCCAAATTAAAAAGCTTCCAGGTTTCTTCAAGTTCGGCCTGGCCACTTTCTGTACCTGCCAATTTAAACATATGGTATGCCACCTGTTCATCATCACTTCCGGCATATACTTTATCCACCGAATAAAAAAGCAAAAGATCAATATTTTCATCTTTAACTTCAATTTTTTGCCTTAAGTACTGAAAAGCAAAAAAAGTAAACTGGTGATAATCGGAATCTAAATTAAAGGCCTCTTCGATTTCGGCTGAAGCCACTTTAGTTACCCAATCACTTGGCACTGAATTGTCCAGTGCTTGGGTATATTTTGCAAGAATTGTTTGAAGGCTTTGTGAGTTAATTCTTTTCATCTCTCCGGGTGAGAGGTATTTTGCCCACCTGAGTTCAGTTAGTAAATGCTCAGCTAGGTTTTTAGGATCTTTGTCAAAAACTACTCTTCTTTTAAGGATTCTTTCAATTGCTGCTCTTCTTACAAGGTGGTCGGCTCTATACTCCAGGGCGTTTCTTGCTTTTTCGTATGCCCTTGCCAAGGCTCCCACCACTCCGTATGTTGAAGCTCCTTCTTTTTTTATGACTGTTTGTTCCCCATGGCTTAGTCTGGCAAGAAGAGCATCTATTGCTTTATCCATGGTGTGTCATTATATACTTTTTATTTAGCTTTGTTGAACGATTTTAATTGAGGTAAGTAATGATTTTGGGGACAAAAAGAAACAAGCCAATAAGAACTGAGGCGGCTGATGCCAAAAGAACAACCCCGGCAGCAGCATCTTTGGCAATTTTTGCCTGAGGAGTAATCTCAGGACTTGCTAGGTTAACGATTTGTTCTAAGGATGTATTCAGAAGTTCAAGTATCAAAACTACAGAAGAAGCCAAAATAATTATTGAAACCTCAACTGCAGACATTCTTAAAAAAAGTGCTAATGTTGTTGCTAGAATTCCAATCATGATTTGAATTACAAAATTTCTTTCGTTTTTTAAAGCGTTGGTAATTCCCTCAACAGCAAAGACAAAACTTTTAATAAGCGAATGTTTCTTACTCATGGCTTAAATATGTTACCATATTTCTATATGTCACTTCTTAAATTTTCCAAAAATAAAGTTTTCTTGGGCTTTATTGTTCTTTCTTTAGTGGTTGGAGTTACCGTTGTTGCCCTTACCAAGCAAAGAGTGGAAACTTACCCTAATGGTTGTGGGGTAAGTGATTTGAGTGGTGAGATAGATCCAACAGCCAAAATTGCCATTTTTGAAGGAGAACAAATCAATATTCCTTACCTTGCAGAAGGTGTTGCGGCAAGATTGGTTTTGGGTGAGAATACTTTCGAGAAATGGATAGAGATTGATCTTTCTGAACAAAAACTTCGGGCTTGGGATGGGGACAACCTTTTATTGGAAACCTTGGTTTCAACGGGTTTGCCGTGGTACCCAACACCTAAAGGTGAGTTTAGGGTTTGGGCAAAACTGCGGGCAACCAAGATGGAGGGGGGATCAGGAAAGTATTACTACTATTTACCCAACGTTCCTTATGTAATGTTTTTTGAAAATAGCAAGGTTCCTGGATGGCGAGGATATGGTCTTCATGGAACATATTGGCACAATGATTTTGGAACCGTTCATTCTCACGGTTGTGTGAATCTGCCCACCACTATTGCTGAGACCCTTTATTATTGGGCATCTCCGATAATGCCTGATGGGAAATATTTTGTAAGATCAAGCGAGAATAATCCCGGAACAAGGGTGGTAATACATGAATAGTTACCCAATCACTTTTTTGGCAAGTTTTCTTATTTGGTTTATGTTTGCGGGGGTTTTATTTCTCTGGGTTTCTGATGGTAGGGTTAGAAAAGAACAGGTGCTTCATGCACTTTTGGTTACATTTGTCGCTTGGCTGGTAACTGAGGCAATTAAACATATGTTTCCAACAATAAGGCCTTTTATGATTGATGGACAGAGTGCCCTTACTCTTACTGTTCCTAATAATGGTTCGTTTCCTTCAACTCACACCGCAATCGCTTTTTCTTTAGCTATAGCATTATTTCAACACAATAAAAAATGGGGAAGTGCATATTTGGCTTCAGCAATTTTAATAGGAATTGCTAGAGTGTTGGCTAATGTTCACTATCCTGTAGACATTCTGGGGGGTGCACTTGTCGGAACACTTATTGCTGTTATTGCAGAGAAGCTCCACTTGACAGTTAGCAGTTAACATAGTAGACTGCTAAACATGCTACGACAAGTACCACTGGTTGCAATACGCGGTGCCGTTGTTTTTCCTCATACGGACACTCTTTTATCTTTCGGAAGGCAAAAAAGTGTTTCTGCAATCGGTAAAGCTTTCCAGGAAGACAGGGTTATTGCTATTTTTACCCAGAAAGATCTTCGAAACACTGATCCCAAAGAAGGAGATTTGTATAAAGTGGGAACCATTGCAACCGTTACTCAAATGATGTCAACAGAGGGGGAAATTCATGCTTTAGTTAGAGGTCAGGCGAGAATAAGGCTTAAAAAGATTGTTTCGACAGAGCCCTATCTGATTGGAACGGTTGAGGAGATTAACGAAGAGGTATCAACAGGTCCTGGAATAAGAGCTACTTCTAAAAAACTCCATGAATTATTTAAACGTGCGGTTAATCTGGGTAAGCAGGCTGAGATAATGACTGTTATGAAGATTGTTTCGGGAGGTGTCGGTCCGATTGAGCTTTCAGATCAAATTGCTAGCATGTTGGAGGTTAAAACCCGCGAGAAACAAAAACTTCTTGAAGAGGTTGGTCTTAAAAAAAGATTAGCTAAGGTATTGGAACTTCTTGAAACGGAGGTAAATGCATTAGAAATTGAAAGAACAATTGCAGTTAAGACCCAAAAAAGGTTTGAGGATCAGATGAGGAAAAACATGCTTAGGGAGAAAAAAAGAACAATTGAGCAGGAATTAGGTGAAGGTGAGGAAGGTTCAACTTCAACAGAAGAGATCGGAGAATACAAAAAGAAAATCAAAGAGGCTAAGATGCCCTCCGATGTCAGGAAAAAAGCAGAAAAGGAACTAAAAAGGCTTTCCCAACTATCCCCTTATAACCCTGAGGGAGGTTATCTAAGAAACTATCTTGACTGGCTTTGTGATATGCCCTGGAGCAAGTCCTCACCTAATAATGTTTCGATGAAAAAAGCCTTTAAGATTTTGGAAGATAGTCATTACGGAATGGAAAAAGCAAAGGAGAGGATCATGGAGTTTTTGGCTGTGATGAAGATTAAAAAGGCCCACAGGGACAAAAAAATCAAAAATGGACAAAATCATCCAACCATTCTATGTTTTATGGGTCCACCGGGGGTAGGGAAAACTTCAATCGGCCGTTCAATAGCTGAGGCTTTAAACAGGAAATTTGTCAGAGTTTCCTTGGGTGGAATAAGAGATGAGGCAGAAATAAGAGGTCATAGACGAACCTATGTAGGAGCTCTGCCCGGAAGAATTATTCAGGGAATAAAAACAGCAGGAACCAAGGATCCCGTATTTATGCTTGATGAAATTGACAAAATTGGGGTAGATTTTAGGGGAGATCCGTCAAGTGCTCTTCTTGAAGCACTGGATCCTGAGCAAAACAAGGAATTTTCAGATCATTATCTGGAGGTTCCCTTTGATTTAAGTGAGGTTATGTTTATTGCAACAGGTAATATGCTAGATACCATTCCTCCGGCTCTTATGGACAGAATGGAGACAATTACCTTCCCAGGTTATACCGAGGAGGAAAAAACCAATATTGCCAAGAAGTTTATATGGGATAAACAATTAAATATTCATGAGCTAAAGGATAAAAAAATAAAAATAAATCAAGAAGCCATAAAAGAGGTTATAACCAGATATACCAGAGAGGCTGGGGTTAGAAACTTAGAAAGAAATTTAGCATCACTTTTAAGAAAAATTGCAAGGTTAGTTGCGGAAGGTAAGAAGTTTCCCAAACAAATTACAATAAGTGACGTTCATAAATTCCTTGGTCCTCAAAAATTCTCGTCTTTAATTGCAGAGAAGAAAGATGAGGTTGGAATGGCAACAGGTTTATCCGTTACTCCTGTTGGAGGGGAAATTCTTTTCATTGAGGTTTCATTAATGCCTGGAAAAGGAAAGCTTACCTTAACAGGACAGCTTGGAGACGTAATGAAGGAGTCTGCCAAGGCGGCCTTTACCTGGACAAGATCACATTACAGTGAGCTTGGTTTAAAACAAGACTTTGCTGGTAAAATCGATGTTCATATCCATGTTCCGGAAGGTGCAGTTCCAAAGGATGGCCCCTCTGCTGGAGTTTCAATAACAGCCGCATTGGCATCTGCCTTATCAGGAATTCCTGTAAGAAGAAAAGTTGGAATGACTGGAGAGGTTACTTTAAGAGGAAGAGTGTTAGAAATTGGCGGGGTAAAAGAAAAAGTTATAGCAGGCCACAGAGCAGGTTTGAAAACAATAATTTTGCCTAAAGACAACAAGAAAGATCTTGAGGATATTCCTAAATCGGTTAAAAAGGACATTAAATTTGTCTTTGCCGAAAACGTAAGTGACATTCTTGAAGTTGCTCTTAAGTCCTGGTCAAATCAGACAAAGGTCAGAAATCATAAATTTACCCCCATCCCTTTAATGCTGGCCGCAAATTAGGTATAATAACCCTGTTGGCCCCATCGTCTAGCGGTCTAGGACATTAGGTTCTCATCCTAAAAACCTGGGTTCGAGTCCCAGTGGGGTCACAAACTATTTGATAAATCAGCTAATAAGTCTCAGAAGAGGATTGATTGAGAAAAGAGATATTAACAATTTCACCATTTTCTCCAACCATTATTACTGTAGCCTCTCCCTTTGCTGGATAATGCAATTTTCTAAAATTTTCAGGAGTTGGTTCTTTGTTAGAATCTAAGCTATTCACCAACCAAGAAATAGTATCACCATGAGACACAAGAATACCAACTTCATCTGGTTGTAAGCTATTAAACATATCATCAAACGCCTTCTTCATCCGAACAATAATATCTTCAGGTGATTCGTGTCCGTGTTCCTTTCTCCAGTACTCAGAATAAACGTTGCCCCCTATTTCCTTAAGCTTGTCCATTGTCATACCTTCCCTATAGGGGCCTGGAGCAAAAGAGTCGTCTAGGTCTTTAACTAACCTTATCTCGTCTAAATCTAATTCGTCTCTTAATATTTGAGCTGATTCTTGAGCCCTAACTGAAGGACTAGAATGAACCATTTTTGCAGCCAACCCTTGTTCTTTAATCAGCAAGGCTAAATCTCTTATTTGCTGCACACCTTTATCACTTAAATGAATGATGTCTTTTGGATCCATAACCTCATCACGGTTATAAACAATATTATTGGGGTTATGGATAGAGCCGTGCCTAGCAACAATAATGGTTTTCATTTCATTTGTCATAGTCGCAATTATATAAAAGATGTTACTGAAATTGAAGTCTAATATTAACTTTATTAAATATTTCTTTTACACAAATTATATAGTCGGCTATAGTGTTCTATTCTGAGACCAGCTGGTCTACATTTTTGATACACTCTGATTCCTTGACAAGGGGGGCTGTAAAGTCTAAAATTTACAACGTTATATGAAAAATCTCTCCTTAAGGTTAATTTACAGAAATCTTGTTATCAAGATCTTCTAGTATTTGGAGAGAGAAAACAACCAGTTTCCCTCTCCTAAAGGGAGGGATTTTTTAGTTTAGTAACCCAAAATTATTATGATACTGCAGAAGATTAAAATTACCAAAGAAGGTTTAAAGACTCTGAAAAATGAGCTTAAGTCTTTGGTGGAAGAAAAAAGGCCAAAAATAGTTGAAAGGCTTTCTTTTGCCAGAAGCCAAGGGGATTTATCTGAGAATAGTGATTATGCAAATGCCAAGGAAGACCTTGAATTTTTAGATGGAAAGATTGAGGAGTTGGAAAGTGTTATTAAAAATGCTTCGGTAATATCAAATGGAAAGTCAAATGGGAACGTTGATCTTGGAACCAAGGTTACTCTTAAGGTTAATGGAGGCAAAACCATATATGAAATAGTTGGTGAATGGGAAGCAGATCCTGTCAATAAAAAAATATCTCACAAGTCTCCTTTAGGACAAGTTTTGGTAGGAAAGAAGGTAGGAGAAAAAGTCGAAGTTGAGGCTCCAGCAGGCAAGGTAAACTACGAAATCTTGGCTGTAGAATAATATCCCGCTTGTGTTAAAATGGCCTTGGTATGCATTGGGCTGACAAGGTAGCAAAAGAGGTTGTTGCTTCAAGAAAATATAAACCATATTGGGTTGATGACATGAAGACTCCTTCAGGTTTTGCTCATGTAGGTTCGATGATGGGGCCCGTAATTCATAGTTGTATCTTTCGAGCATTAAGAGATGTGAGTGTTGATGCAGAATTTACGTTTGTCATTAACGATTTTGATCCAGCGGATGATTTACTTCCAGAACTTGGAGAAAAGTACAAACAATACTTAGGTGTGCCTTTAAAATTAGCTCCATCTCCAGACCCAAAGTTTAAAAGTATGGCCGACCTTTATTCAAATGATTTTATAAATACCTTTAGAAAATTGGGTGTTGAGGCAAAAATACTTTCTTCCTGGGAGATGTATCATCAAGGAAAGTTTGACAATGTTATCAAAGTTGCCTTAGACAATACCGAGAAAATACAAAATATATATAGAAAAATAAGCGGAAGCAAAAAGAAGGAAAAAGATTGGCTACCTTTTCAGGTGATTTGTGAGAAATGTGGAAAACTTGGAACAACGCGAGTTTTTAGCTGGGATGGAGAAAAAGTAAGCTATGTTTGTGAACCTAATATGGTTACTTGGGCAAAAGGATGTGGCCATACAGGAAAAATAAGCCCTTTTGGAGGTAACGGAAAGCTACCTTGGAAAGTTGATTGGGCTGCACACTGGAAAGTAATTGGGGTAACAATTGAAGGAGCGGGTAAGGATCATGCATCGGCTGGAGGGAGTTATGACATTGCTATGTCATTGGTTAAGGATATATTTGGAGCAGAAAAACCATATAAACTACCATATGAGTTTATCCTTATAGGCGGAAGAAAAATGAGTTCAAGCAAAGGGATTGGTCTTAAAGCACATGATTTATTTGAAGTTCTTCCCATCTCAGTTGCCAGGTTCTTGTTTGTGGGTACGGACATCAAGAGTCAATCAAACTTTAATCCGGTAGATTCAATGGCCATTCCGGACTTGTTTGATGCCTATGACAAAGCTTGGGGAAAGTGTGAAAGATCCTTTGTTCTTTCTCAAGTGGGAAAGGTTCCAAAGAAGGGAAAGATTTTCAAACCTAGATTCAGAGATGTTGCCAATTATATTCAACAGCCAAGTGTGGATATTTATAAAAAGTTTGAGGGGGAGAAAGGGGAGGATCTTTCGCAGAAAGAAAAAGATCTTATAGATGAAAGAATAAAGTTCGCTAAGGTATGGCTGGAGAAATATGCACCCAAGGAAAAGATTCTATCACTTACCGAAAAAGTACCTAAAGAAATTAATAAGTTAAGTAGTAAACAAAAGCAATATCTAAAAAAGGTTGTTGAAATTATAGAAGGTGAGAAAAATCCGGAAAAGCTTCAGGTTAAACTATACGACCTTTCTAAAGATATTGGGTTAACAACAAAAGATGCTTTTGCCTCAATTTATATAACACTTATTGGCAAAAGTCATGGCCCAAAGGCAGCATGGTTTCTTCTAGAGAATAAGAAAGAGGCAATAGAGAGGCTGAGGAAAGTTTAATAATGTTAACGAGAGGTGAGGCTTTAGAACTTCTGCATAAAAATATGCAGTCACAAAATTTAAGAAGGCATTGTTATGCTGTTGAGGCTACCATGAAAGCTTTAGCAAAACATTTTAACGAGGATGAAAATCTTTGGGGGATTGTTGGGTTATTGCATGATGGAGATTACGAAAAAACAAAGGATACCCCACAAGAGCACACCATATTAATGGAGAAGTGGTTAAGAGAGGCAGGAGAGAATAACAAAGAAATTCTTTCTGCTGTTTTGTCGCACAATTTTGCCCACACAGGCCAAAATGCTCCTAAAAATAAACTTGAATGGTCACTTTATTGTTGTGATGAGCTTACTGGATTTATTGTTGCGGTTGCCCTGGTAATGCCTACAAAAAAGTTGTCGAATGTTTCGGTTGAGTCAATTCTTAAGAAATGGAATCAAAAAAGCTTTGCGGCAGGAGTTAAAAGGTTCCAAATTGAAATGTGTGAGGAAAAATTTGGAATTAAGTTAAACGACTTCATTAAAATTGTGCTTGGAGCTACGCAAGAAATTCATGATGAGTTAGGGTTATAATAAATTATGCTAAGTTTAGACCTGATTAGGGAAGATACCCAGAAAGTTAAAAAGGGAGTTGTTACCAAAGGTTGTGATCCAAAGGCTGTTGATAAAGTATTGAAGCTGGATTTAACCAAAAGGGGACTGATTAAAGAGATTGAGGAGTTAAGGTCAGAAAGAAATATTGTTTCCAAACAAAAAGATATCAAAAAAGGAAAAGAAATAAAAGAAAAACTTCAAAAACTTGAGCCAGATTTAAACAAGGTAGAAAAAGAACTTAACTTAGCATTGCAGGAAATTCCTAATCTTCCAGACGAAAACATACCTAAGGGGAAAGAAGAAAATAAAAGGGTTATTAAAACTGAAGGTAAACCTAAAGATTTTGGCTTTACTCCCAAAGACCATCTGGATCTGGGTACTTCTTTAGGAATAATTGACACACAAAGGGCTGCCAAGGTCTCAGGTAGTAGATTTACCTATCTTAAAGGGGATGCGGTTTTGCTTGAGATGGCTCTCATCAACTTTGCAGTTGAGCATATGGTGAAAGAAGGATTTACTCCGGTATTGCCTCCAATGCTTATTAAAAAAGAAATAACCGATGGGTTGGGTTATTGGCACGGAGGAGGAAATGCTAACTATTATTATGTAATGGATTTTGAAGAGGGAAAAGGAGAAAAAGAGCTTCAAAACCCCCTTTATCTTATTGGGACAGGGGAGCATTCAGTTGTACCTATGCATAAAGGAGAGGTTTTTAATGAGAAGGATTTACCCAAAAAATATGTTGCTTTTTCAAGTTGCTTCAGAAGGGAAGCAGGATCATATGGTAAAGACACAAAAGGAATATTGAGGGTTCATCAGTTTGATAAAGTTGAAATGGTTGTTTTTTGCAAACCTGAGGAAGACGAAAAGACCATGCAAAAGATGCTTTCTTACTCTGAAAGGTTAATGAAAGAATTAGATTTACCCTATCAGGTGGTTGAGCTTGCAACGGAGGATATAGGCTTTCCCACAGCAAAAACCTACGATATTGAAGTTTTGCTTCCCGGGCAAGGAAAATATAGAGAGACCCATTCAATATCAACAACCACTGATTATCAAGCAAGGGGACTTAATATCAAGTACAAATCTTCCAAAGGAAACGAATATGTGCATATTCTTAACGGAACAACTTTGGCAGTTGGTCGTACAATAATTGGAATCTTGGAAAATTACCAAAATAAAGATGGTTCGGTAAACATTCCCAAAGTTCTTCAGAAGTGGATGGGTAAGGATAAGATTAGCGTGAAGTAAGCTCCCTTAAGGCATCATTTGCTACAAAGCGGGCTGGTTTGGAATCAGGATACTTTTTTAAGATTTCTTTTGCGGTTTTAATAGCTACTTTCTTTAGGTTCTGGTTTCTTTTTCCGATTTGTCTTAGTGCCCAATTAACAGCCTTTTTAACAAAATTCCTTTCATCTGTTGATTCTAAGATAATAAAAGGAAAGAAGCTTTTAAATTTTTCATCAGGAGAGGTTTTGTCATGCCAGGCAAGGCAAGCCATAAGTGCAAACCCAGATCGTTTGTAAAACTCTTCCTTTCTCTTAGTCCATTCTTCTGCTTTTTTAAATGCATAAGGGGTTTTGTCAAATAAATTCATACAAACCTGATCGCATACATCCCAGGAGTCAAACTGAGAAGCCCAGGTATTCATTTGTGTCTCAGTGACCATTAATGGATCATCAATCATTCCTGCCAGGATTCTAGCTTCGTGAATTTCACTACCCCAAAGCTTGAGTGCCAGTTTGTGATCTTTGCCGATATCTTTTGCCAACTTTCTAAGATATGGAATTGGTATTCCTAGGGTTTTGTCTGGATTAATCCCAAACCTTACCATCCCTTTTATGTTTTTAGGATTTTTCTGAGACCTAAGATTTTTTATTACTTCCTTGTGGGTCATATAATTGTTATTTCGTGTTTGGTCATTTTTTGATTCTTATCAAGAAAGATGTTGGCTTTAATTTTTAACCCCTGCAGTACTTTTGGCAGCCAGATAATGTCATCATCCCACATTTGTTCATACGGGACTTTGTCAAAATCAAACCATCTTGGGGCCATCTCTTCGGTTTCTTTGAGTTCCCCTTCCCAATCTGTAACCAAATATGCAGTTACTTTCTGGTTCCATTGAGGGTTATTGTCATGATAGAAGTTAATGGTTGCCATTTTTTTCAAAGATTTTGGAGTAACATTGATCTCCTCATAAGTTTCTCTGATAGCTGTATTTCGGATTGTTTTATCATTAGGTTCAAACTTTCCTCCTGCACCGTTCCATTTTCCTTCTGCAAAACCTCGCTTTTTCATTGCAAGCAATACTTTTTTATCTTTGATAAGGAAGCATAAAGTTGCCTGTCTTAGACTTTGTTGCCTCATAATCTAATTAGTTTTTCAAGCCAAGGAATATTTTTGTTTTTCCTTTTCCACCACAAGTCCTCCCAAATATAGTGAACCGCTAGTTGTTTATACTGCCCGTATTCTTCAAAATACTTTAGCAGTTTTTCTACAGGGACAGGTTTTTCAGGATCCTTGTTGAAAAAGACCTTGGAATAAATCTTTTGTTCCCAGGGTGAGACATGATTAAAAAAGTCCCAATGATGAAATACATCAAACAGAAGATACCAAACTGTCGCTGGGCCTACCCCATATAGTTTGAGTAGTTCTGTCATCTGTGTTTCTCTGTCTTTTTTTCTCAAATCTATCTCGTTGATTACGCCCAGCGTAAAATAATCATCAATTTTTTTGATAGATTTGGCTCTGTATCCTACTTTCAGATCTCGCAAATCTTGTTCAGAAACTTTTATTAGCCCTCCTTCTTTCCAGAAGCACCAAAGCTTTTTTCCATCGTATTCAAGGAGTGTTCCGTAACTTTCCAGCAACGCTCTAAACATTTGAACAGATCTTCTTACTGTTGCATTTTGGAGAACAATACCGATTATTAAATACTCGTATAAAGAACTTGGATGACCTGGTCTCATGCCACAAAGCCTTTTGAATATTGGTTTTAAAACTGGATCATTTTTAAGTTGTTTATAAAAGTCGGTCAAATCAAGATCTAAATTATATCTATATTTTATTTCTTCAATAAGGGAATCCAAAAATTCTTGTGGTAATTTTTTGATGTAATAAACTTCAATATTTATTTCTGGTTTTTTTATACTTCCTGAGTTGATAAATTTTAAACCAAGGGTCTTTTCTCTCCATAACCAAGTTTGCCACCTTATTCCGACTTCCCAATAGTTGTCACCGCTTGTGAAATGATCAGGTTTATGGAATGTTGCATCGAAATTAAAAGGAGCTATTGGTTTAATCTTAACAGTTTCTATCTTCCTTAATCTCATTATATTTATTGTTGTATTTTCCCCTTTTAATTTTCTAGATAAAAAAGTTGTCTGAGTTTATGTCCTAAGTGACTTTTCTTGCTTCACGATATTTTTTTTGTTCTTTATAAAACTTATCATTGTGTTTTCCGTTGAACACTTTGGCAGGATATTTCTTTTCATTTTTTGAAACCTTATCCTGGACCACCTTTTCTAGGTTGAGATTTGCGGAGTGACAGAAAGTTACCAGATACCAAAACACGTCTGCAACCTCTTCACCAACCTTTTCCCAATTTTTAGGTTGAATTCCCTTAACATCTTTGTCTGACTCATCCCATTGAAAGTGTTCTAATAGTTCTGAAGCTTCAATAACCACTGATTTGGCAATATCTGACGACACTGGAGCCCAACCCCTAGCTTTGTTAAATTTATCTATCCTTTTAATTAAATCGTTTAAATTTGTCATTACTAATCAAAGCTTATGATTTGAAAACCAAATTTTTCAATATCTTTCTTTGAGAAAAATTTTTCAGCCTCTTTCGTTTTTATAACATATTTAACTTCTTTTTCAAGAACTCTGCCTGTATATTTCTTGGTGTCTGGATTCCACTCTTTCAACACTAGAATATCGCCCTTGTTACATTTCCAATCCGCTAATCGTAACTCAAACTTTTTGTCTCCAACCAAAATTGCCTGAAAGTATTCTGGCCACACCTTCTTTTCAATTCTCTTACTCATTTTTTATTTTTATAATATTTCTTATCTTTCAGTTTATCAGGCAATAAGCTTTCTTTGGTGTATTTCTCATAGCCTTCGCCGTAGCCGATATTTTTCATAAGTTTTGTGACAGGGTTTCTTATTTTCAAAGGAACGGGAAGATTACCGTGCTTTCTGACATCTTCTTGAGCTTTTGTATATGCTTCATATGAACGTCTGTCCTTTTTTGCTTGTGCTAGATATACGGTACCTGCAGCTAAGTTTTCCTGACATTCCGGATATCCTATTGTCTCGCAAGCCCTAAATACCTCATTGGCAACAACCAAAGCGGTTGGAGAGGCCACATCTTCAGATGCAAAAACTACCATTCTTCTTGCAATATAAAGAGGGTCCTGTCCTGCCTCAATCATCCTTGCAAGGTAATAAAGAGCAGCGTCGGTGTCTGATGCTCTCATCGACTTAATAAATGCCGATATTACGTTGTAATAATCTTCACCTTTTTTATCGAATGTATATTGTCTTTTCTGAAGAGCCATTTCAATGTCCTCAGTTTTTAATACCCTGGACTTGACCTTTGGTCCAATACTTCCTGCAATCTCAAGAACGGTTAGTGCCACTCTTGCATCACCATTTGAGGATTCTATTAAAAACTCAAGTGCCTTTTTGTTTAATTTTAATTTAAGAAGAGAAAGTGCTTTATTTATTATTCTTTTAAGCTCAGCTGAACTGTGTTGATTAAGTGTAATAACTCTTGTTCTTGAAAGAAGAGGAGCAATAACCTCAAAGGAGGGGTTTTCGGTTGTTGCACCAACCAACGTGATGTCTCCTCTTTCTACGGATGGCAGAAGTTTTGCCTGTTGAGCCTTGTTAAAGCGGTGAATTTCATCAATTACCACAATCGGAGGAAACAAATTATCTTTTTTCATTATTGCCTCAATTTCCTTGATTGATGTAGAAACTGCGGAAAACTCAAAAAACCCTCTTTTTAGGGTATTAGCAATAATTCTGGCAAGTGTGGTCTTTCCTGAACCTGGAGGACCCAAAAAAATTATGGATGGAAAATATCCCGTGTCTTTGGCGCTTTTTACCAATAAACTAATAATTCCACTTTTGGGATTTACAAGGTGTTTCTGTCCTACAAATCCGGAAAGCTTTTTGGGTCTAAGTTTTTCTGCAAGTGGTGTATTTGCCATGACCTATTTTATATCCAAATAAAATACGAAGTAAAGATATATTACAATATAAGAATGTTGGGAATAAAGATTCTTGAGAAAAGAAGGTCTAAGTTTAACGGAAATATTGAGGTTATAAGAAGTTTAGGGTTTGGCACTTATATTCAGGTTGGTGGAATCACCCAATCCGGAGGGGTAGTTGGTGATTTCTGGAAAAAAACTCTTCGTATGATTAAAATTTCCAGAAAACAGATTCGAAGTGTTCTTATTTTGGGTCTGGGGGGTGGAACCGCAGCTGGGCTTGCAAGAAAATATTGGCCCAAGGCTAGTATTGTTGGGGTAGAAATCGACCCTGTGATGGTTGAGTTAGGTACAAAATATCTGAAACTAACTGCTAGTAACCCCAAGATTATAGTTGCAGATGCTTACGATTATTGTTTAAAGTCCGTCTCTTTTGACTTGGTTTTGGTGGATTTGTACAACGGAGATAAGTTTCCTAAAAAGTTTGAAGAAGACAAGTTTCTTAGGCTTTTAACAAAAAACAAGTGTGTTATTGTTAATAGACTTTATTTTAAGGAAAAAAAGGATGAAGTGGACAGGTTTGTAACTAAGCTGGGAAAGCATTTTTCCTTTGTAGAAAGGTTTTTCCCTCAGGCTAATATCATGCTTGTCTGCTACAATAAATAGTCATGTTAAACATATTTACCAAGTTTCTCGATCTAAATCAAAGAGAGTTGGACAGAATTGATAAGATAGTTGTCAAAATAAACTCATTTGACGCAAAAACTAAAAAACTAAAAGATAAAGACTTTGTTGGTAAAACTCAAGAGTTTAAGAAACGTCTTGAAAAAGGAGAAGCTTTGGAAAGTATTCTTTCTGAAGCATATGCTGTTGTTCGAGAAGCTTCCTGGCGCTCAATTGGTTTAAGGCCATACGATGTTCAACATACTGCCGCAGTTGCACTTTTTGAAGGAAAGGTAGCTGAGCAAAAAACAGGAGAGGGAAAAACACTCTCTGCAGTTCCTGCTTTATACCTTCGTGCATTAACGGGTCGTGGTGTGCATTTGGTTACAGTGAATGATTATCTTGCTCGTCGAGATGCCGGTTGGAACGGACCAATTTTTGATATGTTGGGTTTGAGTGTTGGGTCAATTATACAAGAAGGAAAGTCTTTCGTTTTTGATCCCAAGTATAGTGATACAAGCCATGGAGATGAAAGGCTAGCTCATCTTAAACCTTCAGAAAGAAAGGAAGCGTACAAGAGTGATGTTTTATACGGTACAAATAATGAATTTGGTTTTGATTACTTAAGAGACAACATGGTTCAATCCCTTGAAGAGATGGTCCAGCGTGGACATTACTTTGCCATAGTTGACGAGGTTGATTCTGTTTTGATTGATGAAGCCCGTACCCCACTTATTATTTCTGCACCAGATACAGAACCTACCGACAAATACTACAAGTTTGCCACACTTGTTGAGAAGCTAAGCTCTGACACAGACTTTACTATTGATGAAAAAGCCAAAAGTGCAATGCTTACCGAGCACGGAATTACCAAAGTTGAGAAGATATTAGGAGTTACCAACCTATATGAGAAAGATTTTGACACGGTTCATCATATTGAAAATGCCTTAAGGGCTAAATCTATTTACTTAAGAGATAAAGATTATGTTATTAAGGAAGATCAGGTAATTATTGTTGATGAGTTTACGGGAAGGTTGATGATAGGCAGGCGCTGGAGTGATGGACTTCATCAGGCGGTTGAGGCTAAAGAAAAGGTAAAAATTCAGCAGGAAAGCAAAACCTTAGCTACAATTTCTTTCCAGAACTACTTCAGGATGTATGAGCACCTGGCAGGAATGACCGGTACCGCAGCAACTGAGGCTGAGGAGTTTAAAAAAATTTACAAACTAGATGTGATTGTTGTTCCAACCAACAGGCCAATGATCAGAAACAACAAATCTGATGTAATCTACAAAACCCTGCGTGGTAAATACGGAGCTCTGGTTGAGGAGATTGGAGAGCTTTGCAAAAAGGGACAACCTGTACTTGTAGGAACCACTTCAATTGAAAAAAACGAAATAATCGACACATACCTTAAAAGAAAGAAAATTCCCCACAACGTTCTTAATGCAAAAAATCACGAAAGGGAGGCATCAATTATTGCTGAAGCTGGAGAGCCCTCCGGCGTAACTGTTGCAACCAACATGGCAGGTCGTGGAGTGGACATTGTTTTAGGAGGAGCGATGCCCGATAGGCCTGAGGGGATGAGTATGCAGAAGTATGAAAAAACTAAAGAATACAAAAAATGGAAAGAATCCCACGATAAGGTTGTTGCCTCGGGTGGTCTTTTCGTAATCGGAACGGAAAGACATGAATCAAGAAGAATTGATAATCAGTTAAGAGGAAGAAGTGGACGCCAAGGCGATCCTGGGGTTAGTAGGTTCTACCTTTCTCTGGAGGACGACTTAATGAGAATTTTTGGGGGAGAGCAGATTGGAGGTTTGATGGATAGGCTAAAGCTTCCCGAGGATACTCCTATTGAAAACCAACTCATCTCAAAAGCCATTGAACAAGCTCAGGTTAAGGTAGAAGGGTTTCATTTTGATATAAGAAAGCGCCTTGTAGAGTTTGACGATGTAGCCAATCAACAAAGAGAAATAATTTACAAACTCAGAAGAAAAATACTTGAATCCAAAAATCTCAAAGAAGAGGTTCAGGAAAAGCTTTTTGGTCAGGTTGATAGAATGCTGGAAATTGCCTTTCCTGATATTCCCGGATCAAATCCTGATTTGGGCAAAATTACCGTTTCTTTAATGGAAATTGTTCCTTTTGATGATGTTTCTAAAAAAAGAATTAAACAGGAACTGGAGAAAAGAAAGGCAAGAGAGGATCTTAAAGACCTTCTTAAAAAAGTTCTTTCGGATGTTTACACAACAAGAGAAAAGGAGGTTGGGGAAGATGTTATGAGGCAGATTGAAAAGTATGCTTATTTAGGATCACTAGATCACCTTTGGATAGATCATATTGATACAATTGATAGTTTAAGAGAAGGAGTAAACTTGCGTGCATATGGACAAAGAGACCCTTTAGTTGAATTTAAAAATGAGGCCTACAATCTCTTTGAGGGGCTTATCGATAAAATTGATGAAGAGCTTTCCCGCAGACTTTTCAGAATTGGAGTTGCAAGACCAAAGCCTGAAATTCCACTGGACTTAGCAAGAGAAAATATAGATAGGAAAGATATGACAGGTCTTGCTGGAAACGCTGATGCAACCGCGCAAGCCGGAGAGCCTGCTTTTCAAAAAACAACTAATACTAAAAGTGAAGCAAAACCTAAGAAAAAAATAGGCCGTAACGATCCTTGTTGGTGTGGAAAAGTTGATTCCAGTGGTAAGCCTGTCAAGTGGAAGCATTGCCATTATCCACAACTTCCTTAATTTTCCTCATTTACCTTTTCGCTTTGAGAGCTCTTCTTTAATTATTAATATCTCTTTTCTTGCTATTAAAGTGGCTGGTATGGCTACTAATATGAATAATCCAAACTTTGTTTCGATAAATTCAATTAACCAACCAATTATCGGGATTATAGCAACAACTTTTCCAAAAATGTTTTCAACAGGAATCAATCTGCGATCAACCAAATCATTATTGTCCCCCCTGGTTATGTAATAGGTATTACTGTCTTGCTCAGACAGGTTTACAACTCGGTGAGTAACTGTTTCTTTGGTGGTTGGAAATTCAAAGGTTATTATTTCACTTATTTGGTAAAAAGAATGTGGCTTGGTAATTATTAAACTACCAGAAGGAACAGCAGGGCTCATGGAGTTTGCCTGCATAGTAAAAAACCTAATTCCTGAGGGCAGATTGTCAGCGGAAGTAATTGTATCCAATAAAGCAACTACAACAATCCAGACAACCAAGAACCAATGAATACTGGTTCTAGTTGTTTGCCCAGTTGCCGCTGGTAACGCGGTTTGTAAGGATTTCTTCATCATAGAATCCATTTGTTTCGTTCGGGTCAGTTTTCCAGGTTTTAAAGACAAAGTCAAATTGACATTCTTTTTGAGCAAGAGTTTGGTTGTCACTTTCCAATTTCACCAGTACAATCCAATCATCAATCCCGTTTTCATTTATATGATCATCGATGAGTAAATTACTTATCGTTCCTTCATATTTAATAACCCAGTTTTGGACTAACATGATTGTTAAAGATTGACAGAAATTGCCATCTCCGGCAGTCTGAATAGCTGTGAAGCGGTAATTAAAATCCATTTCTCCCTCCTTTTTTATTCTTACAGCTTCAATATCAAAACCACCAGGTATTAGTCCTGCGATGTTAAAAAGTAGCGAAATTGGTGAATTGTTGCTTGTCTGGTTTTGGGTAAAATCTAAAGTTGTGGCTGTAAAGATATTGCCTGTACTTATTTCACTATCTGAAATATCAGCATCCGTTGCGCTACTAAAAAGTAGTATAAACATTAGAAAAAAAAATACGATTCTTAAACCGATTTTCCTATTCACTGTTTGAAACCTTTTTATCCTCTGCGGTGTTGCCTTCTTCTTTGCTTTTCTTTCCAGTTTCTTTAAAAAGGTTTTTTATTTCATCAAAAGCTATTATTCCGGCTGGAATAACCACTAAAATTAATAAACCAATAGGTGTTCTGGAAAAAGCAATAATGAAGCCCATTTTTGGAATTACTAAAGAAACTTTTCCTAATACCTGATTTGGAGTGATTTCGTCACGGTCTTTTGATTGATTCGCATCCCCCTTGGTAAGCAATTTTGAACCTCTATCTGTATTTTGTATCTCAAGAACTCGATGTGTAACAGTTCTTCCACCTTGATCTAAGAAAGTAACGACATCGTTTTGACGATATTGACTTGCTTTTGTGGTTATGACCACATCTCCCATCATAATTGAGGGTTCCATTGATCCGGACTGAACCAAAAAGGATCGATAACCCTGCAGGAGATTAAAGTTGGACAACAAAGTCATTCCCATGGCAATGACAAAAGAACCAATAAGAATCCAAGAAAACGCCCCAATTATAAAGCTAAACACTTTTTTTACTTTCATATTTTTTTATCCCCAATAGGGGACTTATAATAAGCCCCCTATTAAGTTAAGTACTCGCTTTTTAGTCGAGTATTTGGACGAGATCAAAGCCAACATCAAATGTTATACTGTCGCTTTGAATTTCGTTTCCATAATCATCCTGGTTGGTCGCCCAGTCCAACATAATTTGAACACTGCCCCCGGCAGGAATAATCATCGCTGGCAGAGCCGTCCAGGTATTACCTATTACAGCTTGATTTGCTGTAGCTAAAGTTGATGAAGCTTTTTCCACCCCATCAAGATAGGCATACATAGTAACAACATCGCCCATTTCCCCTTGTCCGGGTCCTGGATCAAGACATGTAGCATCAACTATTGCTTCAGGTTCATTGCAACCATTCTCATAGTTAAGAACATTGTCTATCTTAAAGTAGATACGTCCAGGTAAGGTACCGGTATTATTTACCGTCCAGACCTTTGTACCCGAGATATTGCCGGTTGCTCCAATGTTTTCGACGACAAATGGTTCAACATTAGTACCATTAGCTCCACCGACTTCCAAGTCTAGTGTACCAACAGTAAAGACGTTGCCTGTGCTTGTTTCTGTATTGGTGAAGAAGGCTCGAGTAACGGCATAAGTTGACCCGACAACCGCAATCAAGACCAAAATGGCAAGCATAATTCTTCTTTTATTCATTATTTCTCACCCCCCTTCTTAAAAGACTGTTAAAAATAAATGTGTATGGGTTAAATGAGATGAAGATGGCAGGTTTAGGCATGTGTTTAATTAGAAAAATATATATTAATTACATAATAACAACATAATAAATATTGTATAGATATATAAATATGATATACCGTTCTTAAATATATACAAACATACCGTGAAAACCTTGTCAAGAAGTAGTTAAATGGGGTTGTCTAATCTTCTAAATACTCGCGGTTTTTTCTCATATCATTTTCTATAAGCCCTCTAACAAATACAGAACGAGGAACTCTCTTTTTTCCAGAAATCCAGTCGAGGTAGGATAAAAGTTGAGGAGTAATAAAGAAATTAAAACGAACATCTACTGTTTCTAAGGCAATCTTTATTGCTTTTTCCAATTGTTTTTTAAGATTTGTGTTGTCGTAGCGAACAATTTGCAACTTTTCATTCGGTATAGCATTAAGAAGGTTATACCTCTTGTTTTTGAAATGTAGGGCTATGACGGGTTTATTTAATTCAAGTGCCAAAGAAATTTCATGGCCAACTGACAAACTAGGATAAGTAGTCTCAACAACAGCAATTTCTGCTGATTTTAAAGATTTATATAACTGTCGATATACTTTTACTGGTTCCTTCCTATTTTTATGTTTTTTTTGGAGACTCCTTTTAATTGTCAGACCAGTAAGAACCTTGTTATCTAGACTCTGTAGAGCCTTTTCGATGAGCAGATATCTTTTTTCAAATGTCTTACCACCGTTTAATGGGGCAGTTAAATATATTTTCATTGACAGTGCTTATTACTTTAATAGGTAATGGATGTGTACTATATACATAATAGCAATTACACAATATTTGTCTATTAGGATTTAGTTAAAACTAGTTTTATTAGGCAGTGAAAGTTATTTGTTTTATTTGACTGACATCTTGTGTGTTGTTATCATCTGTTCTGGGTAGAAAAGGTGCTAGATAGATATTTGCAATTTAAACATTCATGAAGGATAAATCGATAGTTATCGCAGCTGCTATATTCTTGCTTCTTGCTGTAGTGGCAGTTTTTGTTAAAAGTGGGAAGAGAGAGAGTGTACAAAACACCTTTCCAAGTTTAACTCCGTCTGCTACGATTAATCCAAATAGTATGGAAGAAATAAAAATAGAAGATTTAACGACAGGGGAAGGAGCTGAGGCAACAGCCGGAGCCTCAGTTACTGTTAACTATGTTGGGAATTTGGAAGACGGGACTAAATTTGATAGCTCATATGACAGGAACCAGCCATTTATGTTTACTTTGGGGGCAGGAGAGGTTATTAAAGGTTGGGACCAGGGAGTTGCTGGAATGAAGGTCGGAGGAAAAAGAAAGCTTACCATACCACCTGAGCTTGGTTATGGAGCCACTGGTGCTGGTGGTGTGATTCCTCCTGACGCAACCCTCATTTTCGAGGTGGAGCTTCTTAAAGTTGAGTAGTTGATGTTAAACTAAATTACTTAATGAAATTACTAAAGAATAAAAAAGGTTACATTAGTATTATTTTCGCTGTTGTTATTAGTGTATTAGTTTTTGTTTTCAGAAATGATCTTATAAAGCTTCAGGGATTTGGGTTTATTGGGATTTTCCTTTTAAGTGTGTTGGGCAATGCTACGGTAATACTTCCCATGCCTGTAATTTTAACCGCTTTTATTGCGGGAGGTATTTGGAACCCTCTTTTAGTAGGGATAGTAGTTTCTTTGGGTGCAGCCGTTGGGGAGCTTACAGGGTATCTGGTTGGTTTGGGAAGTACGGAATTTGTAAATGATGACAAAAAGATAAAAAAGGTAAGAGCATGGATGAAAAAACACGGTCTTTGGGCTCTTTTTATTTTGGCTGCAGTCCCTAACCCTTTGTTTGACCTTGCTGGAATTGTTGCGGGTGCAACCAAAATTCCTGTCTATAGGTATATGATTGCGGTTTGGGCAGGAAAAGCTGTTAAATTTCTTCTGATCTCATACCTGGGTGCGGGTGTGTTTTCCTGGCTTAAAATATAGCAATGGAGTTTAGATATAAATACGGTTCTTTACCTTTACCTGTATTTTTCCCTGATGCAACAAAAGCGGTTATTAAAACCCTTGATAGTGCTGACATTGAAAGTACGAAGACTCTTGGAATATTGGTAAATACTTTTCACCTTTGGCAAGGCTTGGGAAAAAGTCTTTTTAAGAAGTATGAAGGTATTAGGGAATTTATGAATTGGAAAGGAGCTGTAATATCAGACTCCGGGGGTTTTCAAGTAATGAGTGTTATTAAAACGGGAGAGCTGAAGGGAAAAATTGTTGATGAGGGAGCTATCTTTTATCCTTCCAGAAAAAAGAAAATGATATTAACTCCCGAAAAATCAATTAGATTTCAGATGGAGCTTAAAAGTGATATGGTAGTTACCCTGGATGATTTTACTGATCTTAAAGCAAATTACGATCAGGCCAAAGAATCGGTAGAAAGGACCATTAGTTGGGCCAAAAGAAGCAAAGATGAGTATGTCAAAATTGTTAAGCAAAAAAAGCTATCTGTAAAACAAAGACCTTATATTTTAGGAGTTGTCCAGGGAGGGGAGTTTCAGGATTTAAGAAGGTATTGTGCCAGAGAGCTTATGAAGATCGGGTTTGATGGATATGGATATGGCGGGTGGCCTATATCAGCGGATGGTAGCTTTGATTATACATCTGCCAAAACTATTGTTGATGAGGTAGGTAAAGACTGTTTTCTTTATGGCTTGGGGATTGGTAAACCCGAAGAGGTTGTTGGTATGGTTGAGCTTGGTTATAACATTTTTGATTGTGTCCTTCCTACAAGAGATGCAAGACACGGCAGACTTTATGTTTATAACTTCGAAAGCACAAAAGATATTGATATCAAAAAGGAAAAATTTTACAGCTTCTATTCTCCTGATAAGGAAAAATATTATTATGACTCATCCCCGGTAAGTTTGGCTTGTGACTGCCTGCTTTGTAAAAAATACTCCAAAGCATATCTAGCCCATCTTTTTAGAATTAAGGATACAGCTGCAATGCGCCTTTCATCAATTCATAACCTTCGTTTCTATTCAATTCTTATGCAGAAACTTCAGAAGGGAGAATAATTATGGGTTGGAGGTTGACAAAATGTGTTTGCTGTGGTTATACTTGCGCACTAATATGCAAGAGGGTCAAAATCAGGAAAACCAAGAGGTTGTTCAAAACGAAGCTCCAGCTAAAGAGGAAAAATCTCCCAACGTATCTTTTCCCACTGTGGGACAAAAGAAAAAAGGAAATGCTGCAAGGACCCTGGTTGTTTTGGGGATTTTAGTTTTGGTAGCTGCACTGGGCTTTGTAATTTTTAAAGGAGCATCTAATAAAACAGAAGAAACCCCTTCTCCAGCTGGTGATACTCTTTCAACCCCAACCGTATCAGAACCTAGTCCAACAGCTGAACCCGTTGATAAAACCGAAGTCAGTGTCCAAGTACTTAATGGAACAGGGATCGCGGGAGAGGCGGGACTTCTTCAGACAAAACTAGAAAAGCTAGGATATGCCGATATTAAAGTAGGAAATGCGGAGAGCCAGGATCAGACAACAACAAAGGTAACTTTTTCCTCAACCCTTTCAAGTGAGGTGGTTGATGAAATAACAACCAGTCTTAAAGAAACCTATAAAGAAGTAAGTACAGTAACCTCTTCAACCGGAACATATGATGTTGTTATTACAACAGGTCTAAGGGTGGGAACAACCCCTATACCTAGCGCATCACCCACACCAGCATCCACACCTACAGCTTCACCAACGGCTACACCTACAGCTTCACCAACGGCTACACCAGCAACCCCTTAATTATTGGTGTAGAATTAAGTTAGACGATTATGAATCCTGCTGACTTTATACAAAATAATTTTAATTTGTCTTTGTCCGATCTTTCTACCAACTCAAACTATATTAAAGTTGGGATAATTGTGGCTCTTCTTTTTCTTCTGGTTATGTCTATGGCTCAGGTAAGAAGACACTTTTTAAAGTGGGGTTTAAAAGGGGGGGTGGTCGGAATTTTCATTGGGTTTTTGTTAGCTTTGGTATTGGAAGGATTTTTACTGGTTGGTGGTAAAACCGCCCTCACCGAGTTTTTAGGATGGAAAAACCCCCCTAAAGTTTTGGAGGTTGCCTTGGATCAAGGGAGAGATCAGCTGGTGCAAGTTCTTGGAGTAACCGACCAAATACCTCAATCATCTGCCAAAAGTACTCCAACCCTAAATGATGCGATAGATATTATGCAAAACCTAAACCCCTCGGATTCAAAAGCAATAAGATCTCTTATTTGCCAGCCGTAAAATTATTAAGTTATACTTGTTGGATATGCACGATTTAAAGCAAAAGGTAGATGGACTTCAAGTGCGGTTTGAGAAGATAAGAAATTCACTTGATATAACCCAAAAGAAGGAAGAACTTAAGGTTCTTGAGATGCAATCCGGTAAAGCAGATCTTTGGGATGATCAGGAAAAAGCAAGGCGTGTGATGCAGGAATTGAGTGATTTAAAAAACCAGATTGACGAGATTGAAGAAATTACTCAAACACTTAAGCTGTTAAAAGAAGTTTCTGATGAAAAGGAACTTTCAAGAGTTGAAAAAACTTTAGACAGGCTTGAACTGACTCTTTTTTTGTCCGGTGAATATGACAAGAAAAACGCAATTGTTTCTATTCATGCAGGACAGGGAGGGACTGAGGCAATGGATTGGACAAGCATGCTTTTAAGGATGTATTTAAGGTTTTGTGAATCTCGTGGTTGGGAAACTGAGACGGTTGACTCAACTGAAGGGGAGGAGGCGGGTATAAAAAGTATTACTTTTAAGGTAAATGGACCTTTCGCTTATGGATATCTTAAAGGTGAAGCAGGAACTCATAGACTTGTAAGGCAATCCCCATTTAATGCAGATTCCTTAAGACAAACTTCATTTGCGCTAGTTGAAGTTTTACCTGAACTTGAAGATGTCGATATACCTGAGATTGAAATAAAAGATGATGATCTTGTTTGGCAGTTTACACGCTCACAAGGACACGGTGGGCAGAATGTAAACAAGGTTTCAACCGCGGTTAGGCTGACTCATAAACCGACAGCTATTACCGTTACGGCTCAAACCGAAAGATTTCAAGAGCAAAACAGAAAAATTGCACTAGACCTATTAAGAGGTAAACTTTGGCTTTTGGAGCAGGAAAAAGCAAAGGGGGTAAAAAAAGGTCTTAAGGGGGATTATCGACCTGCCTCATGGGGAACCCAGATCCGCTCATACGTTCTTCATCCTTATAAAATGGTCAAAGATTTAAGAACCGATGTCGAAACGTCAAACACAGAGGCTGTTCTTGATGGGAAGATAGATGAGTTTATTGAGGCAGAATTAAAGCTAAAAAAATAAGTAGCATCTTGTCAGGGTTGGGAGCAAATGTTATATTGATTTTTGATGGATCAACAAAATATACAAGAAACACCATCAGGTGTTCTAAAGAAGTTTCCTCAAAAAAACCTTAAGGGTATGCTGCCCTTTATTGTCGGTTCTCTCTTGGTGGTTTTGGTAGGAGTTGGTACAGGTTACCTTATCTCAGGTAGGCAAAAAGGAAGCATATCTTCCCCATCTGTTCCTGGGTCAAAGTCTGACGCCAAAGAAGCCGGTATTGCGGATGAGAGCACCTTTAGCGACACAGCTGCAGGGGATTTGGAAGAGGGTGGAGTTGACGGTGAAGGAACCCACCACCTGGTAAGGGAAGGTGGAGCTAGTCAGAATGTTTATTTGACCTCAACAGTGATTGATCTTGATAGCTTTACAGGTAAAAAAGTTCAGGTTTGGGGTCAAACCATAGCTGGCCAGAAAGCTGGTTGGTTGATGGATGTAGGCAAGATTAAGGTTGTTGAGTAGACTTCACTTCTTTCATTTGTTAATCTTAAACTGTGATAATTGCATTAAAGAAAGTCACAAAAGCTTTCGGTGACATTGTTGCTTTAAAGGATGTTTCATTTGAGGTGGAAAAGGGGGAGTTTGTGTATATCACAGGACCCTCCGGAGCAGGAAAAACAACCCTTTTAAGGATGATACTGGTTGAAATCAAACCAGATTCAGGAAGTGTTATTGTTGATGGAACAGATACGGGTAAGGTTGCCAAGAAGGAAGTTCCTCTTCTCAGGCAAAAAATTGGTGTTGTATTTCAGGATTTTAAAATTCTTCCTGAAAGAACGGTAAGGGAAAATGTTGAGGTAGCTTTAGCTGTTTTGGGAGTTGAGGAGGATCAGTGGAAAGGTAAGGTTGACTCGGTTTTAAAAATGGTTGGACTGGAGAAGCGTGCTGAGCTTTTTCCTAAACAACTTTCAGGAGGAGAGCTTCAAAGGGTTTCTTTTGCTCGTGCACTTGTTGTTAATCCTAAAATTATTTTAGCGGATGAGCCTACCGGTAATCTTGATTGGGATACGGCGGAGGCCTTAATTGATCTTTTGGAAATGATTAACAAAGAAGGCAAAACCGTAATAATGGCAACTCATCACAAACAGATTGTCGAAAAGCACAAACACAGGACGATTCATCTTGAAGGTGGTAAGATTAAAGGGAAATGAAAAATCACTTCAAAACTGCTTTTGGTTACATTAGGCGTTCCCCTTTTCAAGCCATGGCTGCAATATTTGTTCTTACCTTGACATTTTTTGTGGGAACCTTGGTTTCTACTCTGGTTTATTCATCCTCAAAAGTATTAACCCATTTTGAAACAAGGCCTCAGGTTATTGCCTTTTTGAAAGACGAGGTAGATAGTGAACAAGTTGCCCAGCTTCAACACAAACTTTCATCGGATGTAAAGATTAAAGAGGTTAGGTACGTCAGCAAAGAAGAAGCTCTTTCCATTTACAAAAGAGCAACAAGTGACAACCCCCTTTTGGGGGAGTTGGTGAGTCCCTCAATTTTTCCTGCTTCTTTGGAATTTTCAGTTGTTGATTTAACCTTTGCTCAGGAGGTGATTGATCAGGTTAAAAAAGAGGAGGTTGTTGATTCGGTAGGTTTTACCGCGGCACTTGGAGGAGAGAGTAATTTACAAGATGTTATTGGAAGACTCAAAACCGTAACTTGGTATATACGCTTAGGTGGTGCAGCTTTTGCGGGGGTTTTAATGGCAACTTCTTTTATTATTCTTATGATTATTATCAGTATGCGAATGGTTGGTCGCCGCCAGGAGGTAGAGATACTTGATCTGATAGGGGCAACCCCCGGCTTTATCAGAAGCCCTATTGTTCTTGAAGCCTTGATTTATGCAGCCTGCGGGGTTTTCCTTGGCTGGATTTTGGCATTTACCCTAATTTTATATACCGCACCAAACTTGATATCATATTTTGGAGAAATTCCCATTCTGCCGAAAGATACCATGAGTGTTCTTATTCTGTTTGGTGCAATTTTGGTAGTTGAGATTTTCTTCGGCTTTGCTCTTGCTCTTTGGGGAAGCAACCTGGCAGTTACCAGGGTCCGCAGAAACAAATGAACAAATGTTTAAGGCAAATAATATTTATTCTCATTTTTCTAACCACAACTTTCTTTACAGCAAGAGAGGTTTATTCTCAAACTGAAGAGGAACTCCAGAAAAAAATTGACGAGTATCAGACGCAACTTAGTGTTCTTTCTAAACAAGCAAACACGCTTGCTAATCAAATAAAACAGTTTGATGCCCAAATTTATTTAACTACTTTAAAAATCCAACAGACCGAGGAAAAAATAGTTCTTTTAGGAGGAAGAATTGATCAGCTTGAGGTGTCTTTAGATGCTTTAACCAAAGCCTTTTCTTCAAGAGCGGTTGAAACATACAAGATGGCTAGGGTAGAAAACGGGTTTTTATTCTTGGTTTCGGCTAATGATTTAAATGATGCAGTTTCAAGATATCATTATTTAGAAAAAATCCAGGATGCGGATAGAAGCCTGCTAAATAAACTACAAACCGCTCAAACTACTTATAAGGAAGAAAAATCAACCCAAGAAGAGTTGCAGGATGAGTTGGAAAGCCAAAAAGCAACTTTGAATAATCAAAAAGCTGCAAAAGCAAGCCTTTTGGCTGCAACTCAAAACGATGAGAAGAAATACCAGCAACTTCTTTCTGAGGCAAGGGCACAGTTGTCAGCAATGAGAAGCTTCGTAGCAGGACAAGGTGGTGCGTCCATTTTAAGCAACCAGACAAAATGCAACTCTTGGGGATGCTACTACAATCAACGAGACTCTTTATGGGGAAATATGTCACTTGGTGGCTCATCCTACTCGGTTGCCGAATATGGTTGTTTGGTATCCTCCGTTTCTATGATAGCAAGCCATTACGGAAGAAGTATAAAACCAAACGATATTGCTTCAAACTCAGAAGCATTCGTTCCGTCAACGGGTTATCTTTATCATTCGTTTAATGCCTCAGGGGTTTCGGTTACTATAAATTCTGCATCAAAAAGTATGCTTGATAGTGAATTGTCAGCTGGAAGGCCGGTTATTGCAGGTTTATATTCAGGCCCTGCCCATTTTATAGTTATTCTTCGTAAAGATGGGGATAATTACATAATGCATGATCCTTTTATGGAAGACGGTAGTGAACGTCCTCTAACTGATAATTATAGTGTTGGAGATATTACAAGCCTAAGACTCGTACAGTTTAACTAAATAAAGTGAGAAAATCTGCTCTCGTTTTTCTTTTATCTACCTTCTTTGTGTTTTTGTCAGTCAAAACATCTCTAGCCGAGATTGTTATAAATGAAATAAACCCGGGTGGGGAATGGGTTGAACTGTATAATTTGGATTCTGCCCAGACCTCTTTGGATGGTTGCACTCTTTATATGGATGATAATCATAATATCCAAAAAATTGTTTTTTCTACGCAAAACACCATCGATAAATTTTTAGCAGTTGATTCTGGGGGAAGCTATCTTAACAACAGTGGGGATGATGTTTCCTTAGAGTGTCCAACAAAAACAGATTCAGTCACCTACGGGAGCGAGGTAAAAAATGATTCTTATGCACGAAGCCCTGATGGTAATGGTTCTTTTTATGTTTTAACATCCTCAAAAGGAGTTTCAAATCCCACTCCACCGACCCCTACATCTTCTCCTACCCCGACACCAACACCCACCCCCACCCCAACCTCTATCGCAACATCCACACATACACCTACTCCAACACCTACCAAAACCTCAGTTCCAACAAAAAGTCCGACTCCAAAACCAACCTCTTCAGCAAGTCCTTTAGCGGAGATAGACGATTCAGGTAGTGAAGCAGAAGTCTTAGGAATCAAAGAGGAGACTGATGAGTCAACAGAATCATCGGACGCAAGTGAGACGGAGGAAGATGCTAAAAAGTTTCCATTTTTGGCGGTTATTTTTGTTCTTTTGGGTACATCTTTTATTGGATTTTCAATTTTTTCGGTAGTCAGAAGGACAAAAGAGAATATATAATGTACAAATGGGCAAAAAGCTTTCGTTTTTTGTTAAATACTGGCTTCCTTTTTTTGTCTGGGCAGCAATAATATTTAAGCTTTCTTCAAAATCTATTTTGACCATCTCGCAATCATATTGGAAAGATTTTGCTTTCAAAAAAAGCGCTCATGTGTTTTTTTACGGTGTATATGCGATTTTACTTTTCAGGGCATTGAAGGTAAGTAGAATACCCAAATTAAAAGCAGCCTGGTGGTCGGTAATTCTTACTTTTGTATATGGAGTATCGGATGAGTTTCACCAGTCCTTTGTGGGAGGACGAGGACCAACCTTAAGAGATGTTCTTATCGATACGGCTGCTGCATCTTTGGTAATTTTGACAATCTATAAGTATGTTAATAAACTTCCAAAAAAAGTTGTAGTATTTTTAAAGGAGCTGGATTTGGTTTAGAATATGAATAAACCATGAAGGGGAAAATTCTTGTAACTGGAGGGGCAGGGTATATCGGAAGTTTTATGGTGCGTGAGCTTCAAAATAAAGGGTATGAACCCATTGTTTTGGATAACCTTTCCCAAGGCCACATTGAAGCGGTTGAGGGCTTTAGACTTGAAAAGATTGATTTGGTGTCCGAAAAAGAAAAACTTAACATACTTTTTGAAAAAGAAAAGTTTGACGGTGTAATTCATATGGCAAGTTTTATTCAGATGGGTGAATCCTACGAAAATCCTGCAAAGTATTATTTAAATAATGTGGTTGGGTTTTTAAACCTTCTTGATTCTATGGTTAAAAACAAAGTTTTAAATATTATTCTTTCTTCAAGTGCAGGGGTTTACGGAAACCCTGAAAGCTTGCCAATTTGCGAGGATGACAAAAAAGACCCACTTAATCCGTATGGGGAAACAAAATACATCATGGAGCGGATGATGGATGACTATGATGCTGCCTACAACCTTAAATTTATAAGTATTAGGTATTTCAATGCTGCAGGGGCAGCATTTGATGGATCAATCGGTGAGGATCATCCTATGGAGAGTCACCTTATTCCTAATTTAATTAAAAAGGCCATACAGGGAGATGAAGTTGAAATTTTTGGGAATGACTATGACACTCCGGATGGAACTAACGTCCGTGACTATATCCATGTTCTTGATTTGGTTGAAACACACTCTCTTGCCTTGGAGAAGTTGTTAAGTGGTATAAAAAGTAATTATTACAATGCTGGCGTCGGAGAGGGATATTCCAATAAACAAGTGATTGATATGGTTGAAAAAGTGACGAATCTAGCTGTTAAGGTTAGATATGGCCCAAGAAGAAAGGGAGATGCAGATTCCCTTTATGCTTCGATTGATAAAATCAAGAAAGATTTTAACTGGCAGCCAAAGTACGGCTTAAAAGAGATTATAGAAACCGCATATCTTTGGCACAAAGCTCACCCCGAAGGCTATAATTCTTCCAAATAATCAGAAGTAGTTCGTTTATTCAAATAAAGAAAACGATTGACAGATATAGATTGATATATTAAAATCCACAGCATAGTAGAATACTATGGACAAAGATAGACAATTATTGACCCCCAAAGAAGTGGCAGAGAGGCTCCAGCTTAATTTGTTGACTGTCTATAAATACATTCGAACTAAGAAATTACCGGCAATAATACTTGGAAGAAACTACAGGATTTCTAAAGAAGATTTGGATATGTTTATAAGTTCTAATAAGACCTATTAGGTTAATAAGATTTAATTTTTAGGTTGCTGCCCAACCGTATAAAAAACGGTTGGTTTTTTTATTTAAAAAAGAGAATGAATATAAAAAAGATAGATATTATTGTACCTGCGTTTAATGAAAAGGAAAACGTAGAAAAGCTTATTGTCAGGATTGATAAATCCCTGAAAAAGGCCAATCTTGATTATAAGTTAATTATTGTTGATGACAACTCTTCCGATGGAACATACAAAGAGATTTTAAAGTTTATAGAAGATTATCCAGTTGTTGTACATAAAAAAAAGGGTAAACAAGGTAAAGCTTACTCTATTTTAGAAGGCAGTAAGCTAGGTAGCTCCGATTATGTAGTAATGATTGATGCCGATTTGCAGTATCCTCCCGAATATATACCTAAATTGGTTGATTATGCCAATAAAAATCCTGATTTCGGAGTTGTTATAGGCGAGAGGGTATTGGACAAGAACTTTTCACCTTTCAGAAAGTTTCTAAGTCGGGGGAGTCGTCTTATAAATGCACGTCTTATAATGGGGTTTCCCTATGATACCCAGTCAGGATTGAAGTTGTTTAGGCGTGAAGTGATTAAAAATGTGTCTGTTCGGGAAGTTTCTCCGTGGGCTTTGGACATTCCTCTTATAAATGAAGCGGTTCAAATGGGTTATCAAATCGGTCAGGTTGAAATTCCTTTTAAGAAAAGGTCCAGTGGATTTGCAAAAATTCATCTTCTTCATGCAACCCGAGAGATTCTCTGGGGTGCACTAAAGGTTAGGTTAAAACCCAAAAAAATATACGATCTGATTTCAGAAATTGAAGATTCAATGTTGGGTAGTGGTTTAATATACAAAAAAAGAAGGTTTATCACCCATTCAACCCTGCCGCATCACAAATCAGCCATAAAAACAATTACCCCCTGGCAAATGGCTATTGTGCTTTTGACCCTGTTAATTGCAGGCCTTTCACTTGATTTTTTTACAAGAAATGCAGCCATTATTATGATGGCTATATTAACCGTTATTTATTTTTCTGATGTTTTGTTTAATCTCTTTCTGATTTTTAAGAGTCTTCATTTTCCCCCTGAGATAAGCTTTTCAAAAAGACTTCTTGCAGGGATAAAAAACAAAGATTTACCGGTATATACAATTCTTTCACCGCTTTACAGGGAAGGGGAAGTACTTGGTCAGTTTATAAATTCAATTAAAAAGCTTGATTATCCAAAAGATAAATTAGATGTAATTCTTCTTTTGGAGGAAGATGACAAAGATACGATTAGTAGATTAAATAGGTTTAAACTGCCCGGTTATTTCAGATCCCTGATCGTGCCCCATTCCATACCCAAGACCAAACCAAAGGCGTGCAATTACGGCCTAAATCATGCCAAGGGTGAATATATTGTTGTTTATGATGCGGAAGATATCCCTGATCCAATGCAGCTTAAAAAAGCCTATTTGGGATTTAAGAAGTTAGGGGATAAAGTGTCCTGTCTTCAAGCCAAACTAAATTACTATAACCCTCATCAAAATATTTTAACCCGCTTGTTTACTGCCGAATATTCACTTTGGTTTGATATGATTCTTCCGGCGCTTCAGTCAATTGATACAACAATTCCACTGGGGGGAACAAGTAATCATTTCAGAACAAGTGAACTTTTAAAGTTTAAAGGGTGGGATCCATTCAATGTTACCGAGGATGCAGACTTGGGAGTAAGGATTTTTAGAGAAGGTGGAAAAACTGCAATTATTGATTCGGTAACCCTAGAGGAGGCCAACAGCAACTTAAAAAATTGGATAAGACAACGTTCACGCTGGATAAAAGGGTATATGCAGACATATTTGGTGCATATGAGAAACCCCCTGTCCTTTTTCAAAGAAAACAATAAACACTTTTTTATTTTCCAGCTTATTGCGGGCCTTCGAATTTCTTTTATGCTTATCAACCCCTTTATGTGGGCTATGACCGCTGCCTACTTTACTCTCTATAGTATCTTTGGCCCGACAATTGAGGCACTTTATCCTTCGTCTATTTTCTATATGGCTCTTATCTCAGCTGTTTTTGGAAACTTTTTATATATCTATTACTACATGATAGGGGCAGCCAAAAGGGAACAGTGGGGTGTTATTAAATATGTGTTTTTTGTTCCTGTTTATTGGATATTCACATCTGTTGCCGGTTTTGTTGCACTTTATCAGCTTATAGCAAAACCCCACTTCTGGGAAAAAACGGTTCATGGACTAAACCTTACTAAAAAAGAACAAAAACGCTTCAGGTTTGCTTTTGTAGCCCAGCTTAAAGATCTTGGATTTGGGGGTATTAAAAAGGCAAGAACATATTTAAAGCCTGAATATGTTCAAGGGGCATTTTTGATTGCCGCGACTCTTTTGGGTAACTTCTTTGGATTTTTATATAATGCCTACTTGGGGAGAAAATTATCCCTTGAAGACTTTGGACTTATTAGCCTTTTTGGTAGTTTTGTTTATATATCATCTGTCTTAACCTCTGCACTAGGTAGAACCTTAACCCATAAAAGCGCATACCTTTTTGGAAAATACAAAGGACCAGTTAAACAGTTGTGGTTTTATTACAGAAAAAATTTAATCTACGTTTCAATCGTAGTTACGGCCATTTGGCTTGGTCTATCCCCCTTAATGACTGGTCTTTTTAAATCAGAAGGTATTTATCCTTTCTTGATTTTCGCTCCGGTTTGGATAATGACGATTGTTGGGTCAATTGACGATAGTTTTTTGACTGGGAGTCTTCTTTTTGGAATAGTTTCAGGGCTAACCATAATTCATCCTATTGCCAAGTTTATACTCACTTATGTATTTGTGGAATTGGGTTATTATGATGCAGTATATCTTTCATTTCCTCTTTCGATTTTCATAAGTTATGTTCTAGGCTACTTTGTAGCTAGATCTATAAAGGGAGTTAAAAAGCATGTTGATATGCGGGTTGTTACAAGTTTTCCCAAGAAGTTTTTTATCACCTCGTTTTTCTCAAAACTATCAACAATAGTTATTTTGAGTTTTGATTTGGTATTGGCAAAACTATTTTTGTCTCCAGATGATGCAGGTCGATATGCACTGGTTTCGGTTGTAGGTAAAATGGTCTTTTTCCTTAGCTCTATTTTTTCCCAGTTTATTATTCCATACGCAAGTAAAGAAAACGCTGAAGGACAGGTTAGAAATTCATCCTTTGCCAAACTATTTTTCTTAATCACTCTATCAACAGTGGGAGGAGTAGTGGTTTTTGGAATACTAGGAAGCTTTACGGCCCCATTTTTAATGGGTTCAAAAGCTTTAGCCATTACTTCGTTTTTACCACTTTTTTCTATTGGCGTTGCCATGCACTCAATGTCAACCAACCTGATTGCCTTTAATCAGGCTAAGAAAAAATATATCTTTCCAATAGTAGGTTTTGGACTGTCTCTCTTTACACTTTTTGGGCTGTTGTTGTTTCATGAGTCGATTTGGGACTTTGTAAGGGTGATGTTTGTCGGGGGTGTGTTTAGTTTGGGTGGAACCGTAATTTTACATTACTACTATGGAGAGCTCAGGATAATTATAAACAACATTAAGGATCTAATAGGTCTTTTTGCAAGAAGAATCGTCAGTGAGGACAGATTTTCCAAAGAACAATTAAGAATATTGTTTTTTAATTGGAGAGACACAAAACATCTTTGGGCGGGTGGAGCAGAAGTTTACATTCATGAACTTGCCAAAAGATTAGTTAAAAAAGGCCATCGTGTTACAGTTTTTTGTGGTAATGACGGAAAAAATCCAAGAAATGAAGTTGTTGATGGTGTACAGATAATAAGAAGAGGTGGGTTTTACACCGTATTTATCTGGGCATTTTTGTATTACTCTTTTCGTTTAAGGAATTACTTTGATGTGATAATAGATAGCGAAAACGGAATTCCCTTTTTTACACCACTTTACGCAAAAAAGAAAATATTTTTGCTGATTCATCATGTCCATCAGGAAGTTTTTCGAATCAGGCTCAAACCTCCCTTTTCCTCCATTGGTTATGCTTTAGAAAAATATGCAATGCCAATGGTTTACAGAAATACGGAAGTAATCACAGTTTCACCTTCCTCAAAAGCAGATATTTTGGAAAATAAACTTACCAGCAAAGAGCCTCATGTTATCTATAATGGTGTAGATACCAGTATTTACAAGCCGGCGCGAAAGAGTGAAACCCCTTTGGTTTTATATCTAGGTCGACTGACGCCTCAAAAAAGCCTTACTGTTTTTATTAATATGGCAAAAGAAATTGTGAAAAGGATTCCCGAAGTTAAGTTTGTGATTGCAGGAGATGGAGAGGAAAAAGACAAATTGATAAAACTTACAAGGACTTTGGGATTGGAAAAATACATTGAATTTAAAGGGAGAGTTACAGAAAAAGAAAAGGTAAAACTTTATCAAAAATCCTGGGTTTTCGTTAACCCTTCACTTATGGAAGGCTGGGGAATTACCACAATTGAGGCAAATGCGTGTGCTACACCGGTTGTGGCAAGCAATGTCAAAGGCCTAAGGGATGCTGTTCATAATCCCCATAGTGGAGAATTGATACCATATGGGAATGTAGAGGAGTTTTCAGAAATGGTTATTAATTTAATTATAAATACAGAAAAAAGAAAGCAAATGTCTCAAGATGCACGAACCTGGAGCAATAAATTCAGCTGGGAGAAAAGCACTGATGATTTAATAAAAATAATATGAGAAGAACGATTAAACTAATTATCGGTAGAATAAACCAACAGGTCCACTGTTTAAAAGGGGTTAAAACAGAAATTGATCAATATGAAAAATTTCCAAAAAACATAGAAAGCTACACTTTTAGCCGGGAAGTAAAACAAAAGGAGAGCTGTAGTGGCTATAGGTTTGCATTATATAAAGACAAAGAGGGAAAAGTCTATTTAGCAAAGGCCTGGATAGGTAAGTATAGGGGATATTTGTACTATGGTTTGGAAAATGAAATTGCTGCGTTTCTTCTTATTCATAAAGCCATGAATTCACAAATATTTTTAGGTAATCGAAAAAGTTTTTTGGTCCCAAAAATTTACAAAACCTATCAAGACAAGAATAGGCTAGTTTTCATAATGGAGAAAATAGAAAACATCAAAAATATAACCAATTCAGATTTACCCAGTGAGTATGATGAG
>JBHPHS010000008.1:0-33096 GCA_042571305.1 Patescibacteria group bacterium
GGCAATATATTTACCTCGGATTTGTACTGCCTGCGGTTGGTTCAATTTTGGGAATTATCATCTTGAAGTTAAAAGAAAGAAAAGTCCTGGCTACCCTTTTTGTTATTTCTGTTTTATTTCTTAATTTTTGGTCAACCAAGCTTGCTTTTAAAACCTATTGGGCGATAAACAGAGCCAACATAGCTAAAAGTTTTATCGCCGAAATTGCCGATCTATATCCTACTTTACCAAAAGGAGCTAAATTGTATATTAAGAATGATCCAAATTACCCCATTTTAGGCAAAGAGTGGGGGGGCTCTTCCAAACAGGCCTCGATTATTTTGTCGGGGAGCGATGCTTTGCAGATGGTTTATAATGATTCAACCTTAACCGTTTTTTACGAGGATATTCAAAAACCTGATAATATGAATAATCTTTATATCTTACAACCGAAGGTTTTATTAAAGTAATGAATATTTTAATTTTGTCTTGGCGTGATCCCAAACATCCTTTGGCGGGAGGAGCTGAGCAGGTGATGCATCAGCATATGAAGGGTTGGGTTAAGGTGGGACATGATGTCACCTTATTTTCATCAAAATGTAAGAATCTTCATAACTCTGAGAGTTTTGAGGGGGTGAAGATAATAAGAAAGGGATATCAATACTTAGGAGTTCAGATAGCGGGTTTATTTTATTATCTTAAAAACAAGAATAGCTATGATTTTGTAGTTGATCAGTTCCACGGACTTCCTTTTTTTTACTCCTTTATATGTCTCCAAACCAAAACTTGCAGTAATTCAAGAAACCGCAAGAAAAGTGTGGTTTTTAAATCCTCTTACCATACCATTTAACTGGATTGTGGGGTTTATTGGTTTTGTCTTTGATCCACTGCCTTTTTTGTTTTACAGAAACATTCCGTTTATGACTGGCTCCCTATCTGCCAAGGAAGATCTTGTAAAATATGGAATTTCTGCTAAGAACATCACCATTGTTCCCCATGGAGTCATTCTACCGAAAAGGAAATACTTAAAAGTTGTTAGCAAGAATAAGATAAAAACGGTCGTATTTCTCGGCACTTTATCTAAAGATAAAGGGATCGAAGATGCATTAAAATGTTTTGTAATTCTTAGCAAAAAAGGTAAGTATAATTTTTGGGTAATCGGTAAATCGGAAAATAAGAATTATTATGATCAATTAAGACGATTGGTTAAACGTTTGAAATTGAATGGTAAAGTTAAATTTTGGGGTTATGTTGATCAGAAAAAGAAATTTGATCTTCTTTCAAAATCTCATATTCTTATTAATCCATCAATTCATGAAGGTTGGGGACTGGTTAATATAGAGGCAAATTATCTAGGTACTCCGGTAGTTGCCTATAAATCCGCTGGCTTGGTTGATTCAGTTAAAAATGGCTTAAGTGGGGTTATAGTCAGGAAAAATAATCATAAAGATTTGGCAGAAGCCGTAATTTCAATATTGGATGATAATAACGCATACTCAAGACTTCAGCGGGGTGCGATTAATTGGAGCAAAAAGTTTAATTGGAGAGAGTCTCGGAAGAAAAGCCTTAAACTAATTAATAGTATTGCTTAACAAAAACATTGTTGTTAAGATATATTCTATAGGTATGCGTTTTATTAGAAGGTTGTTATTTTTGCTCGTGAGTGTGGTTTTATTAACCTCTTTTACGAAGTCTGTGTTGGCAGAAGATGTTGCGACACCGGTATCCACTCCATCCTCAGAAGTTAGTTCTTTTGAGATGTTTTGGCCAATTGTGGCGGGTAGAACAATGGGTGATTCTCTTTATTCATTGAAATCTTTTAAAGAAAAGCTACGGGGGGTATTGATTTTTGGCCAAGCGCAGAAAGCTGATTATTCAGTATTTTTAGCTACCAAGCGCATTGTTGAGGCCGAAAAGTTGATTCTTGAGGGGAAGACGGATTTGGTAGAAAAGACTTTGGTTGAAGCTACAAAACAAATAGATAAGGCTACGGTTAACGTTACACAGGCTTTAGCTACGGGGAATCCTTTTCAAGAACAAGCCATTAATATGGGTAATCGGCTTTCTAATTTAGAAATTTTCATTCCCCAACTTGTTCTAAAAGCAGACATGAATAAAGATAGTCTGTCTAAAATTCTTGAGAAAATAAGTTTATTGAAGGCTAAACTTCTTTAGTAAGCAGCCAAAAAAAGGTTGGAGTTAAATATTTCAGGATTGGAGAAAAGGGTCTGACAATTGGTTTTGTGGCAACCAAAACTTCATTTTTATAGCCAAACTTTAACGGATCATTAAGAATTTTTTGTGTATAGTCGGTTTTTTTGAATTTTTGCGTCAACTTTTCTAAACTCCGGTAGGTTTCCAGCTTTTCGTAATATTCATTGCCTCTTTTTGAAACCCTGACATAAAAGTGGGCAAGGTTTTTGGGAAGCCAGGAAAGAAATAGAAGTTTATAGTGGGGCTCCCAAGGCCAAAGCTTATTTATAGCTGCGAGGAAGCAAACTCCACCGGGTTTTAATACTCGGTAGATTTCATCAAACATTATTTTTGGATTTGGTATGTGTTCGTAAATTTGGGTACAGACAACAACGTCAAAGAAATTATCAGCAAAAGAAAGTTTCATTACGTCACCAAGCATGAATTTTAGATTTCCTTTTTTAAAGTTATCTGAGGCGTATTTTATAGCATTTTTGTCAATGTCTATTCCTGTTACATGGGAGAATTTATTAGACAAATAATTATCGATTATGCCAGTTGAGGATCCGACATCCAGCAGGTTAAGGGTTTTAAGACTCCTGTTGCCAAAATAGTCTTCAAGGATATTTACCATCTGCCGAGCCTTATTCTCTCTTGATTTCCGGTTATACATTAATGGTTGCTTCGAGGCAAAATTATATTGGTATTTGCGCATAGCTTACTTATATTACCAGATCTATTAAACCAAGTACTCATTGTTTATACTAAATGGTAAGGATAATTTATATAAAAGAGATATAATACGACATATGAATATTTGTGTACTAACTCATACTTTTCCAAGAAATAAAGAAGACTCTGCCGCCGCTTTTATGCAAAAGTTTGCAGATTGCTTGGTTATTGCTGGAGCAAATGTGACTGTAGTTACCCCATACGATAAGGAGTTTAAGCGCTCCGGCGATCCTTACAAATTGGTAACTTACAAGTATGTTTATCCTAAAGACCTTCATCTTTTAGGTTATTCACGGACAATGGAGAAAGATGTCACTCTTAGGATAAGAGCATTCCTTCTATTTCCTTTGATGTTTGTTTTCGGAACAATAACCCTTTTGAAGGTTGTAAATAAAGAGAAAATTGATTTAATTAACGTTCATTGGCTTTTACCTAATGGGCTAATGGCTTTGATTGTATCAAAACTTACCGGCATTCCTTATGTCGTTACCTTGCCTGGAACCGATATTTATTTAGCACGCAGCAACAAACTTTTTGGTCAGGTTGCCAGAATTATCGCTAACAATTCATCAGGAATAGTTGCTTTAAATCAACTGTTTTTAAGTAGAATTGCAAAGTTAAAAGTCGATAACATACCAACCAGGGTAATTCATTATCCGGTCAATTCAAAAGAGTTTTATCCTTCGGATTCGGGAGTTAATGATTTGAGGGAGAGGCTTGGTTTAGTAAATAGCAATATAGTAATAATGGCGATAGGAAGATTAGTTTATAAAAAAGGATTTGAATATTTAATAAAGGCTATGCCTGAAATTACAAAAAATTTTCCAAATGTAAGACTTGTTATCGGAGGCGCAGGTGACCTGATGGGTAGACTTACAGCCTTAGCCGCTAAGCTTAAGGTGGACAAGAAGATTATCTTTACGGGCAACGTAAAACATAATGAAATTCTCTCCTTTTATAATCTTGCTGATGTTGTGGTTACCCCTTCGGTTATTGATCCGAAAGGGAATGTTGATGGAGATACTGTTGTGAGCTTCGAGTCTATGGCTTGTGGAAAACCGCTGGTGGTTACAGATTTTTTGGGAGTTTCCGAGGTTATCAAAGATAGAGTGCATGGATTCATTGTTCACCCCAAGAGTTCAAAAGAACTAGCTTCTGCTATTAATAGACTTATTAAATCGGGTAAGTTAAGAAGGAAAATGGGAAGATTAGGAAGAGAACTGGTTAATAAGCAACTTTCACCTCGGCAGGTTGGTAAGGAATATATTAAGTTTTTTAACCAGATTGTTTCATAAGAACATGAAGGATTACGCTCTTGCGAAAATATTCTCATTAGTATTTTTAGTTGTTGGACTTCTTACCCTGACCCACTATGGAATTAATTGGGACTCAATAAACCATTTAACCAGGGGCCAAGCATACTTGAACTTTTATTTGACTGGAAAGGGTGATTATTCTAATTTACCCAAGTTTGATTGGTATTGGCAGAACCCAAAGAGCCTTCTTATCAAATCGGACATATCTATTCAAAATGTGCCGCAAAGGAGTTTTTACGAGAGTGATGAAACGAATTACTTTTGGCATTTAAGTAACGATGGTGGACACCCTGTGTTAAGTGATATTTTATCATCCTTATTTAATAAGATACTATTTTCTAAATTAAGGTTAATTAATGATATTGACTCCTATAGAATCTATGGTTTGGTGTTAGCGGCCTCGCTTGTTGGTCTGATATTTTACTGGACTAGTAAGGCTTATGGCCGTTTTGCCGGAGTTATTGCGGCTATATCTTTATCACTATATCCGCTTTTTTGGTCAGAAAGCCATTTTAATAGTCAAAAAGATATTCCGGAAACTGTTTATTGGAGTTTTATGCTTTTTTCAATTTGGAAAGGAATAAGCAAAAGAAGTGCAAAATGGATTACTTTATCAGGATTGCTGTTTGGATTGGCGCTGGGAACGAAATTTAATATTATATTTTCTGTTTTTGTTTTGGCTCCTTGGCTGATATTTGTAGTTAAGAAAGACATATTTAAGAATAAAAAATTATTAATATCAATAGCGGTAGCTCCTGTCATAGGAATAGCCATACTATTTGCAAGCTGGCCATATCTTTGGCCAGATTTATATTCGGGAATCTTTAAAATTATCGGGTATTATAAGGATATTGGTTTAACCTCAAACATTAACACTCGTTTTTTGGGGCCTTTGGGTATTAATACTTACCCAATCCAATGGATTACCTATACAACGCCAATAGTCATTCTTGTCTTATCTGTTTTGGGTTTTATTTCTGCGCTATTAAGATTGAAAAAAGAGAAAGATAAGATTTCCTTTCTTTTTATTTTGTGGTTTTTGGTTCCTGTTGTTCGTGTAACTATACCGGGAACAACAATTTATGGGGGTGTTAGACAGATAATGGAATATATTCCAGCAATGGCAATTTTGTCCGGACTGGGAGCTTCGGTTGTTTTGAAGTGCTTTTCCAGAAAAAAAACCACAATCCTAGTGATAATTCTTTGCTTTATACCAACCGTCGTCAAATTGATTCAAATTCATCCAAATGAAAATGTTTACTTTAATAAGTTGATAGGCGGATTGTCGGGAGCGAAAAGCAAAGATATACCTTCTTGGGGGAACAGCTTTGGTGCGGCTTATAGACAAGGGGTTGTTTGGATAAATGATAATGCTCCGAAGGGCAGTAAGGTGGCGTTTGCGAGAGAACTTATGCCAAATATTCCCACCATATGGTTTCGTCCTGATATTAGTTTTTCAAATGGCTATAGGAGTGGATATACACGACAAGGAGAGTATGTTATAAGCCTAACTTATCAAGGAACCGATAGTTACTCTTATTTTGATAGCTATTTAGATAAATTTTTGAGTCCGGTTTATGAAGCCAAAGTTGATGGAGTAGCCATCATGAAAGTTTGGAAAAATGACGATGATCATTTAAAAGTAAATGCAGATGATAAGTTAATAAGTAATGTAAATTTAGTCAAAGATGAAGAGGGTCTAACGTTTGACCTTGGTGAAACAAAAAACTTATCGAGATTGGAAATTGAATATAATGAAAATAACTGTACTCCATTAAAATCGGGACTAGTGCAATTATCAGCAGATGGAAAGTATTATGAACAACAGTGGGGGGCATTGCCTCGTCAATGGAGAATAGTTACTCTTGGAGAACAACCACAAGAAGAACACTTTATTGAACCTTTTGTTGGGCAACAAGCAAGGTTTATAAAAATCCAATTGAAACCTTTTGATACCTGTCTTAGAAATATCAAGAATTATCAAGTATATTCCCTTAATGATTTAGATTGATGTTTACCCAAAGAATCTTTGGGGGATTATATTTCTTGGTGTTTTATGAAGCTATTGGGGGTATTTCTCGCTTTTGGTTGAGGGAAACCAGCATTTCTGCCAGAAGACCTGTGGTAATTAGTTGAATTCCAATAATCATTAAAAGCATACCCAAGAATAGAAGGGGGTGTCTGTACTGTATGCTTCCGGTTGTTACCCGAAGGTAGGTGATGTATAAACCGATAACAAATCCCACCATAAAGAAAATAAAACCAAAAGTTCCAAAAAAATGAGCTGGTCGTTTAAGGTAGCGGGTAATAAAGACCACTGTTAACATATCTAAAAATCCTTTAATATTTCTCCCCCAACCGAATTTACTTTTCCCATATCGTCGTGCTTTATGAATTACAGTTATTTCTGTAACTTTGAAATTTTGTTTTTCGGCAAGAATGGGGATATATTTATATAATTCACCATAAAGATTGAGATTCTTAACAACTTCTTGTTTATATGCTTTAAAACCACAGTTTAAATCATGAATTCTAATACCTGTTAAAAGACGACTGGCCCAATTACCAATTTTAGAAGGGAGCGTTTTAGAGAGTGGATCATGACGTACTTTTTTCCAACCCGAGACTAAATCGTAGCCTTCGTTTATCTTTTGAATAAATTTAGGGATTTCTCTGGGATCATCCTGAAGGTCGGCATCAAGTGTAATTATAATCTCTCCTTGGGCTGCTTCAAATCCGCTCTGAAGAGCTACTGATTTACCCCAATTACCTCTTAGTTTGATAATCTTTACTCTATTATCCTTTCGGTTTATATTGGTTAAAATTTTAAAGGAGTTGTCCGTTGATCCGTCGTCGACAAAGATTATTTCGACAGATTTATCCAGACCTTCTGTTACCTTTTTAATTTTAGAATAAAGAATCTCGAGGGAACCTTCTTCGTTTTTGACAGGAATGATGAATGATAGGTCGCATTTTGCTTTCATAAAACCAATTATAACAGAACAAATCGGCTTCCCAAAACAAAGGAGATGTTATACCATTACCTTATGTTTAAGGGAAAAATAGCATGAAAAGACAACCTTTAGTTTCTGTGGTTATAACAACCAAAAACGAAGCAAACAATATTTTTAGAATTCTTCATAGTATTAAAAACCAGTCATATCGAAGTATCGAGATAGTTGTTGTTGATAACAATTCAACCGATGACACAGTAAAAATGGCCAAGGAATTCTCAAGCAAAGTTTACAATTATGGTCCGGAAAGAAGTGCCCAAAGGAATTATGGGGCTGCCAAGTCTAAAGGTAAATATTTACTTTTTTTAGATGCTGACATGGAGCTTACCAGGGATGTAGTCAAAAGCGCTGTTGAAACATCTGAAAGAACGGATAAGAGAATCCTGACTATTGCGGAAACTACAGTTGGGAAAAGCTTCATGGCTAAAATAAGAAAATTCGAACGAGAGATGTATATGGGTGAGCCCGATTATGAGGTTCCGAGGTTTTTTGAAAAAAGTATTTTTCTTAAATACGGCGGTTATGACGAAAAGTTAACAGGTCCCGAAGATTACGATTTGCCATATAGAATGAGAAACAGTTGTAAAATCTGTAGAATTAAGCGCCATATTTATCACCACGAAAATGATTTAACCCTAAAGAAATTGCTCACAAAAAAGTATTATTATGCCAAAAAAGGTGCTTATTATGCCATTAAACATCCAAAATTAATTCGGGTTCAAGGGACCATTCTCTTTCGAAAAGTATATTTAAAAAATTGGAGAGAATTTATTAAACATCCCTTTTTGGGAATTTCTTTCGTCTTTGTAAGGTTTCTTGAGACTTGCTGGGCTGTTGCAGGTTTTATAAGTGCGGTGGGTTTTAGAGGTTTTATTAAAACGTTTTATAGTATATTTTTAAATTAATGAAAAAGTATCCATTTGTCTCAATAATAATGGCTAACTGGAACGGCGGGGATGTTTATCGAAAATGCCTTAAATCTTTGTCAAAAATAATGTATCCAAATTGGGAGTTGGTTGTTGTTGACAATGGCTCTTCCGATGGAACAACAAGCATATCACTAGAGGCTATATATAAACCTAAACACTCAAAGTTAATTAAAAATAAAGTTAATGTTGGATTTGCACCCGCAAATAACCAGGGTTATAAAATATCTAAAGGAAAATATATTCTTCTTCTTAATAACGATACCTTGGTTGACCCTAATTTTCTAAATGTAATGGTTGAGAAAATGGAGGGAGATGATGGATTGGGAGTACTACAGCCAAAAATAAGGGTGATGGACAATCCTAAACTACTTGACAACGCAGGCTCATTTCTAACTAGAATAGGATTTTTGCATCACTGGGGTTTTATGAAAAAAGATTCTAAAGAGTTTGATAAAGAAAGAGAAGTTTTTACTACAAAGGGAGCTTGTATGTTAATAAGGCGCAAGATTATTGAAAAATTGGGTCTTTTTGACTCCGATTTTATGTCGTATTTTGAGGAAAGTGATTTTTGCTGGAGGGTGTGGTTAACCGGAAGCAGGGTAATATATTATCCAAAAACACATATCTTTCATAAGGTTGGTTATACAATTAAGCGACTTGACGTCGGAAACCTAAATTGGCACTACTACAAAAACCGCATATGCTCGCTGATTAAAAATTTGGGTAAGGAAAATTTAATTATAGTTCTTCCTGCGCATGTTATAGTTTCGTTTGGGATATCCTTAGCTTTTTTAATCAAAGGACAAACCAAAAACTCTTTGATTATTTGGAAAGCTTTTTGGTGGAATCTGGTTAATATTAAAAAGACTCTGCGTAAAAGGAGGAAGGTTCAGAAAATTAGGACAGTTTCTGATCGGTTCATTTTCGATAACCTTTCTGTTGCTATTAATTGGAAGGCATTCTTTGCTGACTTTAGAAGAGTTGAACAAGACTTAAAGAAGAGTTAGATCAAGCGGGGTTTAGGGATAGGAATAACGAAACGTCCTCCACGCTTTTTGAAATCGGAAAGCTTAGTAATGATGGGTTCGGCAAAGTTCCAGGAAAGGATCACAATATAGTCAGGTTTTAATTTTTTAATTTTCGCCGGATTATATATCGGTATATGAGTACCGGGTGTGAATAGGCCTTGTTTGTTTGGGTTATCATCAACAATATATTCTATTGTGCTTGGGTTGATATCGAAGTAGTTAAGAAGAGTCGTTGATCTTCCGGGCGCACCATAGCCTGCAATCCGTTTGTTTTCCTTTCTTAGCTTCTCAAGAATATAATTTAAATCTTTTTTGGTTTCTTTTATTCTTTTAAAGAATTTTGTATAAGTTCCTAAGAGGTTGATTTTTTTCTTTTTTTCTAGATCAAGGAATTTTGTAACAGATTTTGATATCGGGTATTTTCCATGACGTTTTTTAACAAATATTCTTATAGAACCTCCCTGAACAGGTGTTTTTAAACAGTTAAATATCTCCATACCGTTTTTTTCGAAGAATTTTTTTAGAGGTCCAACAGCAAGGTAGGAAAGATGTTCATGGTATATAGAATCAAAAACATTATTGTCAACAACATCTACAAGATATGGAAATTCAATAATGAAAACACCGTCTTTATCTAGCAACATTTTAATCCCCTTAACAACATCGTTTAAGTCGTTAATGTGGGCAAAAACATTATTTGCAAGGATGAGTTTTGCTGGTTCGTATTTCTTGACAATTTTTTTAGCTAGTCTGGAATTAAAAAATAGAGGAAGTGTTTTTATTCCTGCCTTGTTTGCCTGAGCTGCGATATTTTTAGCAGGATCTATACCCAGAATTTTAGCACCTAGGTTTTTATAGAATTTCAACAATATCCCATCATTGCTTCCGATTTCGACAACAAAATCGTTTTTATTAAGTTTCAATTTATCAAACGTTGACTTAGCATAGTTTTTAAAATGATTTACCATTACGGAAGATGTAGAAGAGACATAAGGATAATTTTGAAACATTAACTCTGGTGAAACAACGTGGCTTAATTGGACCTGTCCGCAGCTTAAGCAATAATTCACTTTCAAAGGAAACGATGGCTCGTACTTAGTAAGCTGACGTTTTGTTAGAAGAGTGTTAGGAGGTGGAGAATTTCCAAGGTCAATAACCGTTTTTAACCTTTTGGAATCACAAAGCCGGCAGTGGCTAATTTTTATTGCCAGCTTACTCATTTAATAATATCAATTCTAACGGTATCCCTTTCGTAAGAATCTTGCTGTCTTTTTTCTGTAGTGAAGGTGTAAAAAACAGTATCTTTTAGAAACCTTACGGCATGTGCCATTCCGGGTTTGGATAAAACAAGATCACCCTGGTTCATAACTTTGGTTATAATCGGAGCATTCGGTTTATTTGCTGGTTTTTCTGAGTACTCGCATTTTCCGCTTTCTATATAGATATAGTGGTAGTCTTTTTTGTGATAGTGGTTTGCGCGGACACTACCTGCTTTGCTTGTTATTCTTAATACAGCCCTTATGGGAAATTTATCTTGGTCGATAACTCTTGTGATTTTTCCTCTCCTATCAACAAATTCTGGATCGATGTGTTGAATATTTATAGCCATTTAATTTACAAATTATGTATAAAAGAATTCTTTATGTCAATTACTACTTGCTTGATAAGTGAACTTCTGCGAGCTTTAAGCATAGGTTTCCACCACCACTTGTTATCCTTATACCAATAAACTGTCTGTTTTAACCAATAATCAAATTTATGTATTGGTTTCCATCCCAACCTCTTGATTTTTGAGTCGTTAATTGCGTACCTAAAATCATTTACGGCTCGGTTTCCGGTATCTCTTATCCAGAACTCATCCTTTTTAAAGATTTTTAGCAAACTAAGAGTTACTTCTAGATTTGATTTTTCTTCACCTCCGATACAGTAAGTTTCTCCCATTTCACCTTTTTTCAAGACCACATCTATGGCTCTTACATGATCCTCAACTGATAGCCAACTTCTAATATTCTTACCTTTATTTGCCAAAGGAACCTTTTTATTATTGATAAGTTTTGTTATGAAACGGGGAATAAGTTTTTCAGGATCTTGGTAGGGACCATAATTGTTTCCACAGTTGGTGATAGTAATAGGGAGCCCGTAAGCAGTGTAGTAGCTTCTAACCATAAAATCCGATCCTGCTTTTGATGCTGAGTAAGGACTTTTTGGATCGGCCGCAGTTTTTTCGCTAAAAGGAGGGTCATTTATTTTAAGTTCACCAAACACTTCATCAGTTGATATGTGATGAAACCTTTTTCTTCCATGTCTTAGACATGAATCTAAAAGAACAGAAGTTCCAACAACATTTGTTTTAGCAAAGACCATGGGATCTTCAATAGACCTATCTACATGACTTTCGGCAGCAAAGTGAACGACGACATCAACGTTTTTTACGATCGAATCAACAACTTTTCTGTCGGTTATATCTCCTTTGATAAATGTGTAATGAGAACTACCTTCAAGATCCAAGAGGTTTTCGCGATGACCCGCGTAAGTGAGTTTATCTAAATTAATAATATGGTCTTTTGGATATTTTTTGAACCAATATCGAACAAAATTTGTACCAATAAACCCAGCTCCACCTGTGACAAGAAGTTTAGACATGTTTTATTAATATTGCATACCACAAATTGAAAATACTTGACAAAGTCTTACCTAATACCTTGGAGCTAGTGCTTTTGCTTACTCCGGCATACCTGGGTCTATATGGAGAGGTTGCTTCTCCAGTTTTTAATCCCATTCTTTTAAATTTGATTAAACTTTCCACCAAAGTAAACATTCCACCGTCTGGATTCAATTTTAATCTTTGTATTTCCTTAGTGTTCCAAATGTAAACCCAATGTACATCCTCATGGGTGATACCAAATAAAACTCGGTAAACGATTAATCCTCCGTAGGATAATAAAAGTCTAAATGGATCGTAATCTATTCTTTTACCTCTAATTCCGAGCACTAAATCGTACTTGTGCATTATTCTAAAACAATTAACTAAATCTCGAACTAGATCTTGTCCGTCGCTTTGCATGTAGGTCACACGATCCTTTTTGGCGACCTTAATGCCATTAATTAATGCTCTACTAAAGCCATAATTACGCTGGTTAATTAAACGAACCTGTCTGGCTTTTCTGGCAAAAGACTTAGCGATCTTTTTTGTTTTATCAGTTGAGCCATCGTTAACTATGATAATCTCAAAGTCCTTGACGATATTTGGTAAGTTTTTAAGAGTGTCCTTTAACACATACCCCAGACTTTCCTCTTCGTTATAGGCCGGAATAACAATCGAAAGTGAAAGCTTTTTCATGGCCGCATTATACAAGATTAATGGTTAGTCAAAAAGACCAATTTTCATCTTGATCATTTCCATAAACATTTTGTATGCAGTTTTAATGTTTCCCAAACTTGTAGAACCGGCTTCGCGTGGACGGTAGTAGGAACGAGCTTCGACAACTTTAAATCCGAGCCTTTCGGCTTTAATAACCACCTCAGTGTCAAAAAACGGAGTTACTGATTTCATTTCTATCTTATGGAATATTTTTCGGCGATAGGCCTGGGACCATCCAACATCTTTATATTTCAGGTTAAAAAGTAATCTTATTAAGAAGAGAAACCCATAGGACAAAACCTTTCGAAATGGGGTGTAGTCAAACCTGTGTGAACGGGTTCCTAAGACAAGGTCTGCGTTTTTGATTTTTTTTAAGAGGTCAGACTGGTCTTTAAAAGGCTGTTGTCCATCTCCTTCGATATAGAGAATAATATCCTTTTTTGCGTTTTTGATTCCGGTTTTCCAAGCGGTTGCAAGGCCTTTATTGGTTATATGATCAATAGCCTTTACCTCCTTAAACTTTTTGGCTAGATTTTTCGCAATCTCTCCTGTTTTGTCTTTTGATCCATCATTTACGATAATGATCTCAAAATTCGTGGAGATATTCCTGGCATCTCTTAGAGTCTCTTTTATTAAATTACTTAGATTTCCTTCTTCATTATAAGCCGGGATGATTATGGAAAGAGATTCATCTAGCCTGAAAGGTTTATTCATATATTGTGTTTCGATTTTACATCATTTCTGACATTAAAGTATAATTACCACAATGATGAGTTCTCGAGAAAAGGCCATTAACCTATATAGTAGTAATTTATGGGAGAATTTTTTGTCTCATTTTAAATTTTGGGAAGAACCATACGAGGTTATTGATAGGATCATTCCTAAATCTGGAACAGTAGTAGAGCTTGGTTGTGGTGAGGGATTACTCTCGAACTTTTTAGCTATTTCTCAGCCGAAAAGAAAAATAATAGGTTATGAAATTATTCCTGAAAGACTTGAGATGGCCAAGAAGAGGTTGAAGAATACTAATTACTATGTTGGTGATATTACCAAGATACATTTTCCTAAAGCCGATGTTTTTGTTCTTTTCCATGTATTACACCATTTACCGGGGGGACCTGCTCAAGAAAGAGTACTACTTAAGGTAAAAAAATCCTTAAATAAGAACGGAAAACTTATAATTGTGGAGGTGCATGTCAAACCATCCTTGAAATATGTTGCTGCTTGGATATTTGATCATTTTTTAGTTCCTTGGGTTTTTGAAAAAAGATTTTATACACGAGCTTATTTCAGAAAGGAGAATAAATGGAGCAGACTACTAACAGAGTTGGGATTTAATGTTGTGGTAACAGAAGAAACTCGTGGCCGTCCCTTTCCAAATATTGTATTTAATTGTAATATAACTAAGGTTTCATGATCCCGTTTGTTGACATTAAAAGGCAGCACGATCCATTAAGAAAGGAGATTAACGCTGCAATTAAGAACGTAATTGACACGTCCTCTTTTGTCTTCGGTAAAGATTTGGAAAAATTTGAGGAGGAGTTTGCTAATTACTGCGGTACCAAATATGCACTGGGAGTAGGAAATGGTGCCGACGCTTTAAGGTTGGCAGTATATGCAATGGGACTGAAGAAAGGGGATGAGGTAATTAGTGTAGCTAATACATTTACCGCAACAATTGATGCTGTCGTCCACGCAGGAGCAAAACCGGTTCTCGTGGATTGTGACGAGTATTTCAACATTGACGTTGATCAAATAGAAGAAAAGATAACTTCAAAAACCAAAGCAATAATTCCTGTTCACATATATGGACAGCCGGCAAATATGGGAGCGATTCTAAAAATTGCAAGGAATCACAATTTACAAATAATTGAAGATTGTGCACAAGCGCATGGAGCGGAATTTCTTGGTAAGAAGGTTGGTTCATTCGGACTGGCGGGTTGTTTTTCATTTTATCCGGGAAAAAATCTTGGAGCCATGGGGGATGGTGGAATGGTCACAACAAGTGATAAAAATCTCTATGAGAAAATTAAAAAATTGAAATATTTTGGTCAAGGAATAGATAAATATCATCATGACTTGGTTGGGTTTAACTCAAGATTAGATAATATCCAAGCAGCTGTCTTAAGGGTTAAGCTGAGAAAACTTAATACTTGGAATAATCAACGTAGAGAAGCGGCTAAAATGTACACACAACAACTGAAAGGTTTGGTCGAATTACCGAAAGAGCTAAGGGGGGCAAAACACGTATATCATTTGTATGTAATAAAGTCTCCCAATCGGGATAAATTATTTACTAAACTTAGAAATGAACAAATATATGCAGAAATCCACTATCCAATTCCGCTTCATTTACTTAAAGCTCATCGAGTCTTAGGTTATAAAAAGGTAGATTTTCCTAGGTCGGAGGAAAACGCCCAAACCATTCTTTCACTTCCGATCTTTCCTGGAATTACTGCCAAAGAGATTAAAGAAACTGTTGAGGTAATTCGAAAATTCACACAATGAAAATAGCAAAGAGAGTATTCTTATCTCTTAAGAACTGGATCTCTAAAAACAAAACTATAACTGCAATATTAATTTTATCCGCCATTTTACGTTTTGGTGGTGTTTACCCTGGATTTCCTCCAACTCATGCCGACGAGACAGCTATTTATGGTGCGGCATCAAGGATGGTTCGACATTTTACATATGACCCTATGCGCTACGATTATGGCGCATTGCCGATAATTATAAATGCAATAGTTTACACCATCCTTAACCCATTCTTTATTATTTATAGTTTTATATTTGCTCCTGACAATCTTCCTAATTTTAAGAACGTCATTAGCTTTTTTCAGCAGATGGTATGGAGCAATCAACATGTTGCAGTTATTTATTGGGGAAGATTCGTTACAGCTGCCTTTGGGGTGGGAATTGTCTTTATGGTTTATAAGGTAGCCATAAGGTATTTCGGTAATAAAACAACTGGTTTAGCAGCAGCGTTTTTAACAGCAGTTAACTACAGACAAGTTTTAAATAGTCATATGGTATTGCCGGATATTTATAATGCTTTTTTCTTGCTTGTTGCATTTTATGTTTTTGCCGATCTTCTGAAAAATCCCAATAAAAAGAATTATGTTTTATCCGGTATTCTTGTCGGGTTAAACCTTTCGGTTAAATTTAGCCCCTTTTCTATTGCGACCTTTGTTTTTATCCATTTGGTGAACACATGGCGTCTCGTGACTAGACATTCTCTAAAAAGCTTTGCTGCAAATAAGAAAATAATACTTAAGAATTTGTTTAAATCGGATTTTATTCTTGGACTACTAGTCATCCCAATTGTTTTTTTAATTATTAACCCCTTTCTTTTTTTGCACTGGGACAGCTTTTATTCTGCAAATAATTATTCAGCGCTTCAATATGGCATGGGCTCTAATAATCTGAGTATTTTCCCAATCTCTTATCTGTACTATACGGGGATCGGTAGGGTGATATCTATTGTTATTCTTCTAGGGTTTTTACATGGTTTTAAAAAATACACTCTTTATACCCTTGTTTTTCTTTCAACAGTAATACCGTTTTTCTATGTACTTGTTTTTTACGGCCATGGTGGTTTTTACACCAGAAACTTTGTTACCATTACTCCACTTCTTCTAATCTTTGCAGGACTTTTTTTGGTAGAAGTATGTTCACTTATTGGCAAGTGTATAAAGATTGGTAAGAGGTCTATAACCTTTTTAATTGCTATACTGGTGGCAGTAATTTCCTGGGGGCAATTTAAAAATTCGATTGTAACTACCTATAATTTTTCGCAACCTCAAAATTACATATCATCTAATCTATGGGTACAAAATAATATTTCAGATGGATCAACCATTGCTGCGCGTACTGTAGACAAATTTCCCAAGATAAAACAATTTAAAATAATAAATTTTGAGTATAACGATACTTATTCATTGGCGGAAATGCAGGAAAAAGGAGTAGATTACGGCTACGTCGCGACCGACGAGCTTTCGTTGTTTTTTTACTGGTGGATGCATCAAGATACAAAACAGGGTCTGGCTTTTTGGAATAAAAAAGTTCCGGATAGCATTTCTCAAAACATGTATGCAGCTAAAGTCGCAGAGGAACTCACATCCTGGTCTATTGCCAGTTTTATAAAACCGTGGCAGGCCCCAGATGTAAATCACCTTGTTGTAAAAGTACCTAAAAAGCTTGAATTAGCTAACAAAAAAATCATTAGGGAATTTTCCTTTGATTCAATAGATGATTTATCTTCTTGGTTTTTGATTGATGGTTATGAAGATAAAACAGATAGGATTTCATTTGATCAATCGTTAGGGTATAAAAATATAGGAGCTGTGCGTTTTTTACCTGTATCGGTTTTTCCTAACATAAGCCGTGCAGTTTCTCCTGTAATACCTCTAAACAATTCTAGTAAAGCTTACGAAATAACAAGTTGGATTAAAACAGGGGATTCTCTTGGTGTGCGAGAAAAAGATGGTTTTCTGGAGGTCAATTTTTACGAAAATGACCCAGGAGAGGTTACTTTAACCACAACAAGTTCTTATACCGCTTTATCCTCAAGAGTTAACGGAACAACTGAATGGATTAAAAAGGTTATAACAGTTATTGCTCCTCAAAACGCCAAATTTATGACAATAAGCTTTGGTGTTAATGAACACAAGACTCCAATCTGGTTCGACAATTTGACGGTTTCAGAATCAAAAGATATCTTTGAGGATCCAAGGGTAGATGCACCCTACTTGAATTATTACCAGATTCCTCAGAATATCCTTTTTCCGGTAAGCCATGGAAACTTTTAAAAAAATATTTCAGCCAAAGTTTCTATTACCAATAGCACTCCTTATTGGCCTTACATTTTATGGCTTTCGAGATATGACAAAGATGATTCCTCAAGGAGAAGGGTTTATGTGGATAACCAGTGGGCAACAAACTGCATTTTGGAAAAGCATACCGTCTTCCTTGGCAAATTTTGAAGTGTCGGCTGTTTTGATGGGGACATTACTGAGTAATTTATTTGGTCTTCATTTACATTTGTACTATTTGGCTTGGCTTTTAGTAATGATATTAATTAATATACTACTTTTTATTATGGTTTATTTTATTACAAAAAATATATTAGTTTCTTTTAGTGCTTCTTTAATATTTGCAGTCAACTACTGCGCTCATTGGGGGATGATAGGCTGGACTTATACGAGTTTTCTTGAAAGAACAATCACAATTGTTTTTCTTATACCCAGTTTTATGTTTCTACATCGCTATTTAGAAAAATCAAGACTCCACGATTTCCTATTCTCCATTTCTTTGTTCTTACTAGCACTTTGGATTGGACAATGGGGTTTAATATTTGCTGGAGCTTATATGGCATATCCTCTCTTTTGGTTCTTGTTTAAAGACAAAACTAGAAAATTGCTGTTAAAAAGAATATTAATGAGTTGTTCATATTTTTTTATTTGTTGCTTTTTTTTCTTTTATCTTCATCCTATTAATCAAGCAGGAGTTGGTCCAAGATATTCATTTACATATTTTTTACTCCACCCTCAAGAATTTCAATATACCGAACAAATACCTCTCCAGCTAACCCGTTGGTCGCAGTATCCGGTTTTATTAAAAGGAGTAAGAGCACACAAACCATATTATAAGGGTTCGAATGTACAGTATTTTGCTGATATCGAAGGTGGAAATAAAATTGTGTGGCAGGTTACATTAGTTTATCTTATAGCAGCTGCTGTTATTTTCTTTAAGCTGCGTAATCATCGACCGTTTTTATTTACTCTAATTCTTGGGATATTTAGCTTATTTTTAATCAATACCTATATTGGTCGTTATTATCCAGAATGGCAACCTGGACCACACAGATATCTATACTTACCAACCATCTGGCTTTCAATTTTTTGGGCACTACTACTTTGGGCAGTTTTTTGGAAAAAGAAAGGATGGTTAAACCTCGTTGGTTTGGGTATTTTATTGGGTTATTACTTCATTAACTTGTTACTGCTTTCCACCAGTTTTAATGCACGGATGTATGGTGTAAACCAGACTTACTTGGGCACCAAGACCCTTTTTTCCTATATTGAAACTTTAAGACCTACCCTTAAACCAAACACACTTGTTGTTACTCCGTCAGAAGAGATGAGTTGTTCGGAGGACATTTTTCTCAATGGCCAGATTGGTAAAGGTGAAGTGGCTTTTTGGCCTCTTAACGCTGATAAAACTTGTTTATTTGATGGTGGCTGGGAAAAAATTGCTTCATCTTCTGCGCATGTAATTTTGTTGAAGTATGACAAAAATTGTAAATGTGTTATTGAAGAAAAGATTAAATAAGCAAGATGTCAAATACAGGTAGAAAAGGTGTGTCAATTATAATTCCTTCTTATAATGAGGAAACACATATACTAAAAACCCTAGAAAATATTCAGAGATATGTTGGAGTTGAAAAAGAGGTGGTTATTGTGGACGATTCAAATGATGCAACAGAAAAAATAGTTAGAGAATATGCTCAAAATCATCCAGATATTATTTTTATCAAGAATAAGCCTAAAAACAGAGGTTTTGTGCAATCAATTTTTCTCGGAGTTAAATCTGCTAAAAAGGATATAGTTGTTTTTGTAATGGCAGATCAATGTGACGATCCGCGTACTATTGATTTAATGTACGAAAAGATTTTAGCGGAGTATGATGTTGTTTGCGGGTCACGATATGTGAAGGGTGGAAAAAGGATAGGGGGGCCAGAATTGTTGGGTCATATGTCTAGATACCTTTGCCTTTTTTCCTATATAATCACCCGAGTTCCAACGCATGACGCTACAAACTCATTTAAAATGTATAAGAAACAAATATTAAAAAAATTGCGATTTAATTTTCAGGCGGGTACAGCTGTATCTATGGAGCTTTTATTTCAAGCGTATTTTAAAAATGCAAAAATAACTGAAGTTGCAACCACATGGAAAGGGCGTCCAGAAACTAGGTTTAAACTTAGCCAAAGGGGTCCTAAGTATGTAAAGATACTTAAGTGGAGTTTGCATAATAAATTAAGAAAAAGTATGGGTTTGTCTTTAATAAAATTCTACCACGGTAACAAATAAACATGAGAGCAAAAAAAGGAAATAAAAATATAAACGTTTTAGTAACAGGTGGAGCTGGTTTTTTAGGAAGGGAAGTGGTAAAACAGCTAGTTGAAATGGGCTACCGAGTGAGAGTTGTGGATCTTTTAAAGAAACCTAGTAAATTTCCAGGAAACGAATATATAAAAGGAGACTTGACAGATCCTAAAATTGTAAAAAAATCATTCAGAAAAATCGATTATTGTATTCATCTAGCAGCCAAGACCGGAGGGATTGGTTATTATCATAAATATCCGGGAACCATTATTAACGGGAATAACAGGTTATATTCGTCAGTATTTGAGGCAGCGGTGAAGTATAAACTTAAAAGAATAATCTACACATCTTCATCACTGGTCTATGGATCGACGGGAAAGTTTCCTATTAAAGAGATCCATCTTGGTAAATATCCTTCTCCAGCTTCTTCCTATGGATTTTCTAAACTTGTTGGGGAATATTATTGTCGTTTTTATTGGGAAGAATTTGGCCTACCTTATACTATTTGCAGACTCTTTAATCTATATGGACCAATACCTCTTGATGGAATAGTATTTTCGCATGTGATTCCTGACATCGCAAAAAAGATTATTAGTGGACAATACCCTGTTGAGATATTGGGTGATGGAAATCAGACGAGATGTTTTACTCATGTTGAGGATACTGCACGAGGTATTATTTTAGCAATGAGATCGTTAAAAGCCAAAAATGAAGATTTTAATTTAGGATCTAACCAGGAAGTAAAAATACTTGATTTAGCTAAAATGATTTTTAAATATTGCTATCCACGAAAAAAATTCAAATTTGTATTGAAGGACGCTTATAAAATGGACGTTACAAGACAAACACCGGTATTTGAAAAAGCCAAAAAAGTCTTAGGGTGGGAGCCAACTAAAAGGCTTGAGTCTGAGCTTCCTTATATAATTGGTGAGATCAAGAAAGGAAAATGAGATGAAAACAGTTAAAGATTACTATAAAACAAGATTCAATCCAGTGGAGAGAAAAAGGAAAGATAAAATATGGCACTCTCTGTGTCGATACGCCTTTCAAAAATATATTTCTTACGGAGACGTTGTCTTAGATATTGGAGCAGGCTACTGTGAGTTTATTAACCATATAAAATGCAGAAGGAAAATTGCCATTGATATTAATCCTGAAACAAAAAAATATGCCAATAAAAATGTTGAGGTATTTAATCTAAATATCGATTCTTTAAAGAAAACCTTTCGAGAAAAAATAGATGTGGTTTTTGTCAGTAATTTTCTTGAGCATTTAAATTGTAAAGAGGAAATAATAAATATCATAGATGCTTCATATTATGTCCTTAAGCCAGGAGGAAAAATTATTGTGATACAACCTAATATTAAACTTGTGGGAGAAAGGTATTGGGACTTTATTGATCACAAACAACCACTAACAGTTTCTTCAATTGTTGAAGCATTGATGATATGCAACTTTCGGATAGTGAAAACAATCGAAAAATTTCTTCCTTTTACTACAAAAAATTCTTATCCGATATTTTCTTGGATGATTTATATGTATCTAAAAGTACCTTTCTTTCTAAGAATAGGAACAGGACAAAGTTTAGTGGTTGCCAAAAAATGATTAACTTTTGGAACAATAAAAGTGTTGTTGTTACAGGGGGTGGAGGGTTTCTTGGCTGCTATGTTGTCAAACAACTAAAAAAGCTTAAGCCAAAGAATATCACTGTAATTAAATCAAGCGATTATGACCTTAGAATTTATAGCAACTGCTTAGATGCATTTAAAAATCATGATTTGGTAATTCATTTGGCAGCTAACGTGGGAGGTATTGGCTATAATCTACTTCATTCCGCGGAACTTTTGGAAGACAATCTTTTGATGGGTATAAATACTATAAAGGCGGCAAAAGAAAACGGAGTTGGTAAATTTGTCGCTTTGGGGACAGTTTGTGCTTACCCAAAGCATGCGCACCCACCATTTAGGGAAGAAGAGCTTTGGGACGGTTATCCGGAGGAATCGAACGCTCCTTACGGTTTAGCAAAAAAAATTATGCTAGTCCAAGCTCAGGTATATAGGCAGCAATACGACTTTAATGCTATCTATCTATTACCTGTAAACTTATACGGCCCGCGTGATAATTTTAATCCCAAATCTTCTCATGTTATTCCGGCACTCATAAGAAAATTTGCTGATGCGAAAGAAAAAAAACTAAAAACTGTTAAAGTTTGGGGAAGTGGCCTTGCAACACGTGAGTTTCTTTATGTAGAAGATGCTGCAAGAGGAATACTTTTAGCTGCCCAAAAGTATAATAAAAAGGACCCGGTTAATTTAGGAACAGGAGTGGAAATATCAATCAATGATTTAGCCGAAAAAATACGTGATTTAGTATACCCGAAGGTAAAAATAGTATGGGATACATCCCGCCCCGATGGGCAGCCACGAAGATTGTTAGATGTTAGGAGGGCAAATGAGGAATTTGGTTTTTCCGCAAAGGTAACTTTTGACAAAGGCTTAAAGAAAACAATTTCTTGGTATCTTTCTTTAATGCCAGAACGGTGATATTATCAAGAGTAATGATTAAAAGTTTCTTAACTGCGTTAATTATAGCCATATTACTGTTGTCTTCCAAAAGTTTTACCGTTGCCAAATTAAATGACTCTTCGGTATCGGGACAGATTATGGAGGTGAATAAAGTTACCAATCTTCGAGATAGGCTCTGGGAAAGAATTACTTTATTCTTTAAATTTTCAAATAGTGATAAATTAGATTATCAACAGTATCTTGCACAAAAAAGATTCGCAGAGCTGAAATATGTTATTGATAATGGTCAGGTTGATTTGATTGAAGATACTTCTTCGCGATACTCTACTTATCTTGGGAGGCTTACCAATCTAATAGTTAAAAATAAGATGGTTGATAATAAAGAAGAAACTCTTAAAATGTTAGAGAGTCACTTACCAATTTTAGAAGATTTGTCATCACACCAAGAATATAATTCAGGATTTTGGTTATTGCTTCAACACGATATTAATTATTTGAAGCTTTATGTAGATCAAATAAAGAACGTAAACTAATGAAAACAACATTAGTTTGCCCAGATTGTCGGATTTTACTTAAAAGAACTTCTAAAACATATTTCTGTGAAAGATGTAAAGAAATTTATCCTGTACAGAAAGATATTCCGATACTGTTTGATAAATTGGATATAGAGATTTACCGTAAAAGCGATAATACGCCACAGGCTTATTATCGTCGTGTAGCTAAATCTTTTGGAAAAGATCATCACGTTGATAAGCCGGGTGGAAAACTTTTTGTTAAGGAAATAGAGAAAAAACTAAAACCTTTCACCAAATCAGATAAAAAAGTACTGGAGGTTGGGGCGGGAACAGGGTTTATTACACAAGTAATAAATAAGTTAAATAAAAAAGCTGTCATCACTGATTCTTCATTAGAAATGCTTCTTTCAAATGATGAAGCGAAAGAGAGATCAATAGTATGTTGCTCTATGGAAAATTTACCGTTTAAAGAAGATAGTTTTGATTTTGTTTTCGGCAATAATGTGTTGTATTTGGTACCTGATAAAAAAAGAGCGGCAATATCATTGGCAAATGTTTTAAAAAAGGGTGGGAAACTTATTTTTTCGGAAATGAATCCCTATCTTTTTTTCTGGCCGATAATGTTTACATTGAAGAGAAGATGGTTTGAGGCAAGTGTTTACAATATATTTCCGAGCCAGGTAATGTCGGATTTTAAAACCGCCGGCTTAAGATTAAAAACAGTAGATTTCTACTCCTTCACGCCATATTTTGCTAACCAAAAACTTATGAAATTTTGTAAGATTATAGAAAAAATAGTGGGTGACAATATTTTTTTACGTAGACTATTAACCATCCGCGTAATGTACATTTTAGAGAAATCGTAAACTAATGAGGCTAAACAGATTAATATATCCATTATTGCTTTCTATTGTTTCTCTAATCTCATTTTCACAGTTATTTAAAGGGTATTTCTGGCTGGATGACTATACATATCTCTATTATGCTCAACAGCACTTACCGCAAAGCTCATATGCTTTTCCTTACAATTTTGGAGTTTTACTAGCGGATCAACTTTATAAAATATTTGGACTGGGACACTCTTGGTACTTGATGTTGGCGCTTGTGCTCTATATATGTGCCGTCCTCTTAGTTTATTTATTTATTAATTCAATTATAAAAAACAATAAACTTAGTTTCTTAAGTTGCTTGATAATTGCTTGTGGTTATGTTGGCCAGGGATCACTCATGATGGTTATAGGTGACGGATTATACATTTTACTTGGTTTAAATATGATGTTACTTTCCCTAATAAGCCTGTTTAAGTATCTAAAAGGAAAAAGAAATTCTTTTTTGATACTTTCGCTGGTGGGTTTTTTTCTAACTTTAGAATTTGCCCCCACACGTTTCGGTGGTCTGGTTTTAATAATAATCGCGTTAGATTTTATTTTTTCAAAAAATCTAAAACGAAACTATACAAAATTTGTCAAAAGGAGCATATTGTTTTCCACTGTTTTTTTGATTCAGTATTTCATTCATCCGACAAGATTTATTTTAAATTACTATGTTAGCAATTCAAACTTATTACCAACAATCCATCTAAATTATTTAATAAATCCCTTAGGAACATTTTGGAATATCTTTTTCCCCACAGGTTTAAGAGACAGTATTATATATTTTTTGAAAAACTCACATCTGAGTTATTTTGTAAACAATATATTTTTTTACGCATTGCCATCAATAATCTTTGTAAGCCTAATATTAGGTCTTATTAAGCTAGTAAAGGGTAGAGCATTATCCTCAAAGAAATTTATTAAAGTCTGTTTATTTATAGCAATTATGTCATTATTTTCGGGTATGCTGGTTACAAAATTTATAACCGTACCGGCGTTTCAAATGTCTACTGTAAATGGATCAATACTTTTAATGTTATTGATAGTTCTTCTTTTCTTAAAAATTCCCAAATTTTACAAGTTATCAATTTTCTCACTTTTGTTATCAATTGGGCTGATGGCGATGTTTATATTGTTTAAACCGGAGATGATAATCGAAAGCCCCTATCGATACATGTTGCTGCTTTCCTTTATTCAACCTTTTATAATGTCTTTTTTTATAACAGGAGAGATTTTTGAAAAGACTAGTAAGCAAGGTTATAGGTTGCGCAAAAACTATTTTGCTTGGGCAATTTTCATGATCCCAGTTTTGTTTTTAACGAGTTCTCATTTTCTGATGGCAATCTATAGTCAACATAAGGATTATCTACTCTACAACAAAGACAGAAGCAATATATTTAATCAGTTAAAAATACAAATACCAAACATATCTAAAAAAACCGCAATCTACATAGAAGGTAAAGATAGACAGTTAAATTATTCAGTCGGAGACGCCATGAGAGTGGGGACATTAACTTCTCAGGCTTCAATAGCAGTAAATTATCAAACCGTTTTAGAGAATATAATTTTGCCTGAAACAACCGGAAATTTACTACAAATATTAAAAAATAATCCGAACCTTAGTGATAGAAATATTTTCACTTTCATTTATGATGGTCATGTTTTAAAGGATACAAGTCCAGCTATGCGTCAGTTGCTTGAAGTGTCAAGGCAAATCTCGGGGTCGGCAGTTAGTTGGAAAGTTAACCCAGAGGAATCTTTGGTAACTCAAAATCCTTTTGGGGTAGTTACAAAGACAGCCTTTTATAGTTATAGCAATAACACTTTAGGGATATATCCTAGAATTGTTATTTCTTCGAAAGAGAACCTGGTTTCACTTCTACCCATAAAAATACAACTTTCAATGCAAGGGAAACTTTTCTCAAAAATTCCAGTACCATATTATCATTTGCACTTTTCACCTGATCCGGTAGAGAGAAGTCTTTGGCAAGAAGTATTGTCTTGGAGAATGGGCCAGTGTAATGGGGGGGATTATGTTAAACCTTTTGAATGCATATTAGATAAGAGCTTGGTGAGGAATTTAATCGAAGATACTAGTCAAACAGGTAGGGTAGAAATTAGCTGGAAATATAATACATATGGTTTACTCTCGCAACCAAAAAAGACATATTTCGACGTTAGTTTAGATGGAAAGCTTCATAGTTATGAGTTTACAATTCCGGCTGGGGGAGAGTATTTAAAAGAGATAGAAATAAATTATATTTCCTTTCCTGGCTTCCTTTCTGTATATAATCCAGAGTTATCCTATATTAAATGAGTGATTAACTAAAGATTGAATTGGCATAATCGAACTACGAAAATATAATCTATCTTTATCTTATTTCTCGTGGTAATCTCTAGTCGAGAACTTGCTATATTATGGTAAGGAAAAGCACAAAACAATACCTAACTGACTTTTTAAAAATTGCACCCTTGTCACATGCTTTGTGGAGATCGGTTGAGGCTTTAAGCTTTAGTCAAGTAAAGTTTAAATCCCCAATATTGGACGTTGGCTGCGGTTTCGGTGAATTCGCTGGTGTAGTTTTTGATAGGGTAGAGATTGGTGTTGACATTAGTACCAGTGACCTGGAAAAAGCTCTTAAAGGTAAAAACTACGGTAAAGTTCGGTGGGCTGATGCAAGGAACTTGCCTTTTAAAAATAATTCCTTTGGCACAGTGACTTCGGTTAGTGTTATGGAACACATCGAGAATGCCGAAGACGTTGTCAAGGAGGTTGCCAGAGTGCTTAAACCAGGTGGACTTTTCGTTTTTAGCGTCCCCACGTCGAATTTTGAAAAATATTTAATGGGCACGAAAATATTCAAGAGCCTGAAGCTACCGGGACTGGCTAATAAATATATTAATTTACATAGGCGTGCATTTAAACATGTTACTTTAAAACCAAAGGGATGGTGGGTAAAAATACTCAAAAAGGCAAGATTTAAAATTATCAAAAGTCACGGAACACTTTCACCAGTAGTCTTAAGAATTCATGAGTTCTTTTTGGTCTCCGCATTCCCTTCCCAATTAGGGAAACTTTTTTTTGGAAAAAGATTTATGATGTCAACAGGTCTAAGATCAACGATCTTACCTGTTTTTTTTAGCCGGTTTGTTAAAACAGATAAAGATATGGATATAAACATGTTCTTTGTTGCTCAAAAATTATGAAATGGATAGTTAAATTTTTTAAGAATCATTATTGGGTTCTTTTGCTCATCGTCGTGTTTATTTCTTACGGACAGTTATTGTTAATGTCCCCTTGGCAAGATGACCATACTCTTTTTTTTAAACTTCAGCATCTTAGTGAACCTGCCGGATATTTTGGTACGGGACCAATTGGGGTAGGACCTTATAAATACATCATCACCCCTTTCATCCCTATTTATTATATATTTGGTTTAAACCCTATTTACTACTATTTTCTTGCGCTTGCCACCTATTTTGCTGCAACTTATGTGATCTTCAAGGTATTTTCTGAAGTGTTTAATGAAAAAGCAGGGAGAGTTGCAGGTTTACTTTTCGCAGCGGGTTATATTTCTTCAGATTCTTTTATAAGGCTTTTTAACTCTGTCGTTACCAGCGCAAGCGTAATATTTGTCAGTCTTTTTATACTCTTTTACTGGAGATTTTACAAGACGGAAAGATTTAAGTGGTACATATTGGCTGTAATTTTGTTTTTCTGTGCGACAGAGTTTGTTCGTACTCGAACCCATTATTTGATTGCTCTTCCAATAGCCTTTGAAATGATATTCTTTCTGTCGGCTTCTTTTAAAAAGAATCTTTTTAGAAGTCTGTTTCGATTGATACCGTTTGTTTATATATTTTATTATTATTTTGTTAGAGTTACCGATGCTCGGGCTGGAGGAGTGAAAGATTTTGTCCTGTCTTTAGTTCATGGAGATTTTTCTGTCAGCTATGGCTTTTTGTCATCACTAACAAACCTGATTGTTCCTGACTGGATAAGCAGGTCTTTGGTGGGAAGCATCGATTTAAGGATTCTCAAGATAGGGATAATTGCTACAGTTACCATTCTGGCTTATAAGTTGACAAAAAGAAAGGTCGCCGTCTTAATAATTTTTCTCTCCTCTGTCTGGTTTTGGGTATCAAAAACCATATTCTTGTCACCCCTTCTTAATTTGGGGCAGAGAGACTTTATTTGTCCCTTAATCGGCGGAATTATACTTATCTCATCCCTTGGCCCTCTTTCGTTATTAAAAAAGGACATGAGAAGGCTTTATCTATTTTTCTGGCTCTGGATACTTATTAATCTTGCTGCCTACTCGGCTTATAATCCTAGCCTGGTGCACAACAGCGTCCACAGGTATTTGACTCACTCATTCCTTCCTTTTATTGGAGTCTTGACTATAGGGGCTTTCGCCGCATTCAAGAAAAAACAAACCGTCACGATGGTTGTTTTGATTGGTATTGTAGTTTGGGGTGGGGGTAATTTACTAAACTCATTTTTATACCAAAGAAATATTATTCTGACCAGAAGTATTCCCGTGAAGCAGTTTTACGATCAACTGAAAACACACCTACCCAGACTTCAGAGAGGAGACATTGTTTATTTTGATGTTGCCAAGGATGCAAGAGGTTATTTTGGTGATGCATTTTCTGTAGCCTCGATGCCAGAGGAAACAGCAATTGCCTGGAGATATGGTATAGACCGATATGATATTCGTCGGGTGATTGAATTCGGTAGTTTAACCAAATTAATAAGGGAAGGTTCATTCACTGACAAAGATAAAAATATAATTCCCTTAAACAAGATTTACACATTTTTTTATTCGGCTGGTGGTTTAGTTGATACAACAAATGACACGGAAAAGCTACTCTTAAATGGCGGTAAAAAGGAAGTAGTTTTTAACGATACGTTAAAAACTAAAGATGAGTTAACAGTTTCTTTGTCCAGAAGGATAGAAAGTGTTGTTCCGGCAGAACTTGAAATTACCCTTAAAGCAGTTGCTCAAGACCCAAACAAGCTTGACTTTCCCCATACTCGAAACGCCCAAATTGCAAAAAATAGTGTTGCAAAGAAAGATGAATATAGAAGATTAGCCTTCGCGTATGCAAAAGCTAAAGATATCCTTTTTTCTAAGATATCTGTTGCGACAAACAGTGATTGGAAGGATGACCTTGCTAAGAACCTTATTGATCAAAACCCGGAGACTTTTTGGCGCGCACATAGAATTTTATGGCTTACCCAAGGGGCGATATTAACTTTAGATCTTAAAGAAGTTAGACAAATAAATAGATTTGTTTGGGTTAACGTTTGGTCAAACAGTACCCCGACGGAATATGATATTCAAACCTCGATAGATGGTATCAATTGGCAAGATGCTAAAAAAATCTCAAGTTTTAAAAGAATTGATACTAAAGATCCTGAAGTCGTAGATTTTTCATCACGGGAGGCACGATTTGTGCGAATGATAATAACCAAAACTCTTAATTCAGATTCACCAGGAATAGCAGAAGCATGGGTTGTGCTAACAGAATTCTCAAAACTTGATATAAAAGAAACGGGGGATTTTCTTACTGATCCATTTGGTTATGTTCCGAGTATCGAAAGCTACAAAAACACCTTATCCGAACTTGGATTTTTGGGGGCAGTCCAAGTTTATTGGCGAAGCAACAAAAGTGACTCCCATGAAACAGATGCTAACCATGTAATCAAAGCTGTTTATGATGGTGTCAGTAGGCAATATAAGATAGTACTTCCTGCTGGTGGCACCGAAATTGATTCATTGAAATTAGTAGGCAATCAAATACCTGGGGATCTCACATTAAAAGGTATTACTGCCAGACCGTTAAGTATAAAAGAAGTAAGTAAATAATTTAACTGATGTGTCCTTTATTTCCTTTTAGTTTATAGTTGAATATGAGTAAGAAACTAACTGGTTTGAAAATTGCGTTTTTTCTAGCGACCATTTTTTTTATAGCCGGGTTTATCACTTTAAAGGATTATGGGGTTTCGTGGGATGAGGCTGTACATTTTAGCAGAGGACAGATTTATTTAAATTATTTCCTGACCGGGGAAAAAGAGTACAACCAACAGCCTACCAGAAAAAGCTTTTACCAATTTGAACAACATACGGGAGAGTATTTTTTCAAAGATAACGTTGGTCATCCTCCGGTAAATGGAATTCTGGCTACAATATCTAACTATATCTTTTACCAAAAACTTGGAATTTTGAGTGATATTGACTCCTATCATCTATTTAACATTCTTGTTTCAAGTATTTTAGTTTTTATAACGGTTGCTTTTATGTTGAGGACTTTCGGAACTTTTCCGGCGGTTATTTCCTTTCTTGCTCTTTCTACCTATCCGCTTTTCTGGTCAGAATCCCATTTTAATATCAAGGATCCGGCTCTATCAGCTTTTTTCGCAGGGACTATTTGGACTTTCTATGAGTCATTTACAAGAAGAAGTTGTAAGTGGCTTATTGCATGTTTCGTTTTCCTTTTTCTTGCTCTAGGGACGAAGTTTAATATACTTTTTTTACCGTTGATTATTATTCCCTGGATGGTGCTGGTTTTTAGACAAAGGAATTTAGGAATTAAAAAATACATCCGTAGTTTTTCAAAAAAGTACTTACTTGTTTTATTGGTTGGCCCAATCTTCGTAATTCTGGCTTTAACTGCTTCCTGGCCCTACCTCTGGGAAAATTGGCCAAAAGGATTCTTAGGGGTACTCAATTACTACAAGCAGATTGGGACCAGTTTTAGTTATCAACCCGGTAGCTTTTATTTTCTTGGTTTTAATACTTTTCCTATACAATGGGTACTTTTTACAACTCCCCCTCTTGTTTTATTACTTTCCTTTCTAGGTATTGTTTCTGCATGGATTCATAAAAATAAGTTTAATAAAGTCAGTATTTTATGGTTACTATGGTTAATTGTTCCAATTGTACGAGTTTCGGTTCCCGGTGCAGTTATATACGGCGGGGTAAGACAAATTATGGAATTTATTCCGGCTTTGGCCATTTTGGCGGGACTTGGCGCTTGGCAAATTAGCAAATGGTTGAAGGTAGCCCCTGTTAAGTTATTGCTGACCTTGGCCTTTATTTGGCCTGTTTTTATTCTCGTAAAGCTTCACCCTAATGAAAATGTTTATTTCAATTCTTTTATTGGGGGACTTTCGGGAGCCAAAGAAAGAAATTTTCCATCTTGGGGAAATAGTTATGGGAATACTTACTTTTCTGGGATAAAGTGGCTCAATAAAAATGCAGAACAAAACGCTAAGGTCTCTTTAATTCAAGGGATTGCTCCGAATGCGCCGCAAATACTTTTTAGGAGTGATATAGGCATACATAATTACTACTTGAGTGGAATAAGGCGAGAAGGCGAGTACCTCATGGAGTTAATATTTAACGATACAGGAAAGGCTTTTTATTATGCTTGGGATTATGTCAATAATTTTCTTGATCCTATTTATGAAGAAAAAATTGACGGTGTGACAATACTTAAAATATGGAAAAATGATCTTGAGCACACAAAGCCAGAGTTTAGACTTAATGAGAAATTACTTGAAAAAGCATTCTCAGTACAAAAAGATAACAACGCTCTTATAATTGACTTGGGAAATGAATATCTCCTTTCAAGAGTAATCTTGAACTTTATCCAAAGATCTGATTGCGAGGAAATAGGGACAAGTTTTGTGGATACTTCCTTTGACAAAGTAAATTGGGGCAGAGAAAAAGATTGGATACCTTTTCCGCAGATGGACAACAAAAACAACCTAGAAGGTGACACAATCAATTTCTATTTCGCGGGGGAAAAGGCCAGGTATATTAGGTTTTGGTTTGATAGTCCAACTTCTTGCGGACTTAATAATCCGGAGGTTCAAGTAATGACACTCGATTAGCTACAAACTCTTTCCCAGATTTCGATACCGGAATTTTTGTAGACTGATTTATAACAGGAATTTAACACATTATTTAACCATTCCATCATCTGAGGTTTTTTAAAATCTTTGACAATTCTTCTTGTCAAACTATCAAAAACAACCCAGTACTTTGGAGGAGTAGCCAAAAGTTCCTTCTTGACCTTGTCAAAAGGCTCCCATTTGTGAGGCATATTTTCGGAGGGACGGCTGGCGGGCATACGATTACTTTTAACATAGAAAAGAGGATTTCCGACCACGATAATTTTATCTGAGGGCTGACTATTTTCTTTCATCCACTCGATAGATTCGTACATACCATCTCCTGGTCTGGTGTCGTTGGTTACTGTAAAGTCTGGAGGAAAAGTTATATTTTTAGTAAGTCTTGGTAAAAGATTCCAAAGATAGATACTAACAAAAATTATTGCTCCGACTAGAATAATAAATCGGCCGTTAATATTTGACTTGGCTAAATCGTAAACATATCCTGCCATGATAGAGAAGACGGGTAAGGCATAGAGCAAATGGTGGGGATGATAGATACCAAAGAATATAAACGGAATCGTGGATATTCCAATGAGAAAAAAGTATAGGGAATTAGTCAGTTTCTCCTTTTTAACAACCCTAAAAATCATTAGGGTAATTAAGGTTAGAAGGGGAGTGTAATAAGCAAGTAGCTCCCTGAAAGGTAAACCCCAGAAAGTTCTTTGTGCAGATTCAGCATACGTTATATAAGGTAAAGTATTGCTGGAAATAAAATCTCCAAGCGCATTATTAAAAATAAAATAGAGGATAGTAACGGTAAAAGGTATTGCTAGCCCGAAAAGTAAATAAAAAAGGGGAGTTACCAATTTTTTGGTATTATATCTTTTAAGATATCTGAAGATTAATAAGCCTACGATAGTTGCAAGGGTAATTGTAGCCAACTGCCCGCTTAGTTCACACAGCGACACCATTAACCCAAAGACCAACAACTTTTTGGGATTTAAAGTGACATTGTCTACGAGGTTAAAAAATAAATATAAAGTGATTGCCAGGAAAAATGAAATGAGAGTTTCGTAGGTATAAGAAATGGCGGATTGAGTAATCCAATAAAAAAGTGAAAAAAATGCTAAAGAAATAAAAGTTGCGGTTTTGGATAGAAATTTAATACCAAAAAGATACAAGGGGTAAAGTATTAAAAGTCCAAAAAAGAGCGCCACATAGGAACTAGATCCAGTACTTCCATTGGTAAAATAGTGTATTAACATTAATGGAAGTCTTCCAAGTGGAAAATGAAATGTGGAAAAATCTTTATAAAAAATTAAACCCTTGTATGCAAACCAGCTTTCCATATAAGCCCCAACTTCAACGAAGTGTTTGTTGAATACAAACCAAAAAATAATCCAGAGGGCCAGTATAAATATGATTAATTTAGTATAAATTTTTTTAGGCATGGGATGCAATTGGTAGTTGAGGTGATTTTGTTTGTGGTTTATTAGATTTGTAATAAAGTAAAACTTTTCTTATTGCTTTTATAACATCATTTGCATCCTTATCTGTTAATTTAGCTGAAAACGGTATTGAGATAGTTCTGTCTGAGATATATTCAGCGTTTGGAAAATC
>JBHPHS010000009.1:0-28381 GCA_042571305.1 Patescibacteria group bacterium
GTACCTGAAGCTGGAATAGGTATAGCAGTTGCACTTGGTGAGGATGTCAAAAAAGAAGTTGCGGTTGGGGAAGGTGTTAATGATGCTGACGGGGTTGATACAAAAGCTGGTATCTCACCTGCTTGAACCACAAAATTTCTGGTTAAGGTTCTGGTTATTCCTTGTGCGTCTTTCCAGGTAATAGTTATTTTGTGAATTCCTTCTTCTAATGTCTGGGGGAGATTCCATACCCAGTCACCGCTTGAATCAACCTTAACGTTGTCTGTTATTGGGTCTGATTCTACTGTTATGGTTATATCAGTTCCCGTTGGCCCTTCTCCAAAAAATTCCGGTTGAGTGCTGGTTACTATCTCACCGTCTTTTATGCTATCTAAAGTTACAATTTTAGAACTGGGTGTAGCAATTTCATCGGGAACCAAAAATCTGGATTCCTGTGTTAAGTTTTGGGGTACTTCTAACGATGCATCTGGAGTAGTTCCTTCTGTTGATGGAGGAAGATTTCTAAAATCGCTTGTTTTTCCGATGATTATTGGTGGAATTGGTTGGGCCGATTGTGGGTAAATCTGTGCAGTGGCAACCCCGTCTTGACCCGCCTGAATAGATATATCAAGCAAGGTTTTAGCAGGATCAATTGGCAGGTAACTTGAAAGATTAGACGCTCTGGTGTTTGCAAGTTGAATGACAAAAGTACCCTTGTCCGAGGTTAGGGTTGAAAGAAGATATCCCCCAGCATTTATATAAACAATGGAATTTTTACTAGGGTTTCCCGTTGCTGTTAAAACACTTCCCGAGATTAAGAATGATTGGTCTTGCTTTGTAAGACTTCCTCCTGTTGTAATCTGCCAAGCTGTATCGTTATTGTCAAAATTTTCTCCACCAGAGTTTATCTTAAAAAAGTATGTGGTTTGAGGTTTAAGATTGGACAAATTTACATAGTGGATAAAAGAAGAATCTCCTACCTCATCGTATGCAATTTTACCCAAAGAATTTGCTGACTCTCCATAATTTACAAATCCGGAAGTTTGTTTGTCTGTTGTCCAAGAAACGCTGATTGATAAATCACTTATATTTGACACTCTTACATCCTTTGGGGCCAATTCTGCTGAAGCTCCAATTCTGAAAACTTGTCTACTGTTTACCAACAAAACTCCTAAAAAAGTTGCCACAACAAGCGCTACAACCGCAATAATCGTTGGGATTTTATTTTTCTTTTTCATGATTGCTGGATTTCTATACTTTCTGGACTAGCACTTGGACTGGCGATAGGACTTGCGCTTGGTGATGCAATGCTTTCAGGTAAAGGTATTGGCGAGGGTGTGGCAGAGATTGTTGCCTCAAGGGTAAAAGTTTGGGAAGGAAGATTTGAAACATCCACATAAACAGCTTGCTGCATTTTTTCAAGAGTTACTGAGTCAATAGTTGGGTTAAGTTTCTGAGAAACATCTCTTGGTACTGTCGGGGAGGGTTTTACAACCAGGGCTCTATAGACACTAAAAGCAATCCAGAAAAGGGTAGTTAGGAGCGTGAGCCACACACTAATTATTGCTTTAGGAATTTCTTTCTTTTTCATTGTTTCATATAAGGTGTCCTTCCGGATACAATAGCTACAATTACTTTACCACCGATGGTTTCAGAGGAGGTAATCTGTAAGGCATCAATTTTTATGGGTCTTCTTAAATTTTCCAGATCGTTTATAAATGAGGAAAGGTTCGGATAACCTCCAGATACACTTATTGAAACCGACATTTCGTTTGCTCCTTGAGGAAAGGGTTTAAGTTTGCCAGTTGCTTTTTTTATTTTTGTTGTACCAATCAAAGCTATTTCACCAACTGAAATACTTGAAACCGATACTGAGTTTTTTGCTGCAATGCCTTCAATTTGTCTGGTAAAGCCATCAGGTAACGGTTCTTGCGGAACTGAAGATTCAATCAACTGGATTTGTGATTGGATGCTTTCATAGTTGTTTCTAGCTGTGTTTAAATCCTGCACTTTTTGGGTTAGTAGAGAAAGCGTTTCTTCTTTACCTTTTATTTCCTTGACAAGCTCAATGATGGTTAAAGCAGTTGGTTTTAGAGCAAAGATGGAAAAGATTGAAATTGTCACTAAAGACAAGACAACCTCCAAAAACATTCTTAAGTCCTGTTTTTGTTTGTAAACGTTAAGAATATTTAGGAAATAGTCTTTATATCTTAAATATTGTCCTCTCCAGCCTAGTGCCATATTAGATTAATAGGATAATTTTATTGTAAAAATAATATATGCCTGATTGTCGGATGATTGGTTAACTTGTTGTAAAGATACATCTTTAAATGTTTTTTCGTCTTTAAGATTAGCAATATATTGAGCGATACTTTGTTCGCTTGAAGAGGTCGCTTTTATGGAAGCTTCTTTTTCACCAAGTGTAAGTGAAAGTAAAAATATATTCTCTGGTGTACGAGAGGATATTTTAAGTAAATTTTGGGAGACAACTGAGCTTTCGGATACAGACTTAAAAATAGTTAACCTATTTTGGATTAGCCTAAAGTCTTTTTCAAAGTCACTTTGAGCCAGTATTTGGGACTGTTTTTGCTTAATAGAGTCTGTTAAATCGGAGTTGTTTGCATCAAGCCAGAAACGTGACAAAAAAGCTCCCATAACAATCATCTCCATTACAATTACAATAATTCTGAAAGTTGACAAAGCCCATTTAAGAACCCTGCCAACAGTTGAGGATGCAAACTCCTCTTGAGGCAGCAAATTTATTTTTGTTTTCTTTTTGGCAGGCATATGTATATCTCATCAATATAGCATATGTATAAGTGTGAAAGAAGCGCATTATTTATGGAAATGTGGTAAGTTATTTGGGTAGAAGTTTGGCAAGTGAGCTTTTTATTCTTGCAGCTTTATTTTTATGAAAAACCTTTTTTTTGGCAGCTATATCAGCAAGGGACATTGCTTTTATTATCTTGGCTTTGGTTTTGCTTTTTTTTGCCAAACGGATGGCTATCTCAAGTTGGCTTTTAATAAGTTTATTAACGGACTCTTTTTTCTTAGATGATCGCAGTGCTCTTTTGGCTGTTTTAGTTATAGGCATCTCGATAGTATAATTTATCAAAATCTAATAAGCAATATGGTTGGAAGGTTAATAACACAAGGTAAAAAGATTCTAAATTCTCAGCAAAACACCGTTTTGTCAGCTGCTGGTGTAATCATGATTATGATTATTGCCTCAAGGATTTTAGGACTTGTCAGACAAAGAGTCTTGGCTAATTTTTTTGCTCCTGGAGAATTGTCTCTTTTCTTTGCGGCATTTAGGCTTCCTGATACAATTTTTGAGGTATTGGTTTTTGGAACTTTTGCTTCAGCCTTTATCCCTATTTTTACCAAAAACTTAAAAGTAGATAAAAATAAAGCTTGGGAGTTGGGTGGATTAATTTTGAATTGGGGAGGTTTAATATTTTTGGTTCTTGCTACCGTTGTGATAATTTTTGCCCACCCTTTGTATAGGATTATCACTCCAGGATTTGGACAGGTGGATCAAGAAACAATAGCAAATCTGGCTAGAATTTTGTTTGCAGCGCAAGGATTTTTTGTTCTTTCGTATGTTTTAACCGCGGTGCTTGAATCTAGTAAGCGCTTTTTGGTTCCTGCGCTTGCTCCTATCTTTTATAACCTTGGCATAATTGTTTTTACAATAGTTTTTTCCGGCAACTTTCATTTAATGGCTCCGGTTTTGGGTGTGGTGGTTGGAGCGGGACTGCATTTTTTGGTTCAACTTCCTCTGGCAATAAAGCTTGGATTTAGGTTTAGTATGAACTTAAAAATAACACCTGACGTTAAAAAGATTGCCAAACTAGCAATGCCCAGAATACTGGAAGTTTCGTTTTTACAGATTGCCAAGTTTGTGGAACTTTCTCTTGCGACCCTAATTTCAATACCAGCATATACATTTTTTACTTTTGGAAACTCAATCCAACTTATACCAGTTGGGCTTTTTGGAACTTCCATTGCTAAAGCAGCTCTTCCTACTCTTGCAAGACAAGCAGATGATTTAGCCAAGTTTAAAAAAACTCTTTTTGAAACACTTAATCAAGTTGTCTTTTTGATGGCACCGGTTGCAGCTTTTTTGATTGTAGCCAGAATTCCTGTTGTTAGGTTGGTGTTTGGAACAGATCTTTTTACTTGGGAATCAACAGTCCAGACTTCTTTGGTGGTTTCAGCATTTGCTGTTGGGGTTTTTTCTCAAGCAGCAAACTCAATACTTGCAAGAAGTTTTTATGCACTTCATGACACCAAAACTCCGGTTATGGTGTCAATCGGAACCTTAACCCTAAATATAGTTTTAGATGTAATTTTTGTTTATCTTTTAAAACTTCCTGTATGGAGTTTGGCGGCAGCGTTTTCTTTTGCCTCAATCCTTCAGTCAGTTATTCTTTTTGGACTAATTGTTAGAAAGATTGATAATGGTGCAAAACGCCTTTTTTATATTCCAGTCATAAAGTCTTTGGTATCAGCCTCAGTTTCTGGGTTGTTGATGTTTTTAATTCTTAAGTTTTTTGACAGAAGTGTCTGGATTAAAAAACTCTCATTTATCACCTATACTAATTTGCCTTTTGAAAAATTTGTACTTGACACAAGATACGCCACCAACCTGATAATACTTACTACAATTGTTGGAGTCGCTGGAATTGTTGTTTATATGATGGTCTCTTATCTTTTAAAATCAAGTGAACTTAAGACATTAATTGGGCTTATAAAAAAGACTATTAACAGACAAAAATACTCAATTGAACCCCACGACGTACTTGACATTCCTTAGCACTCGTGATATAAGAGTGATAATGAGCGATGGATTAACTGCTAGACAAACTCAAGTTTTGAAAACCCTGATTGATGAATATATTAAAACTGCTGGGCCGGTCGGTTCTGAGGCGTTGGATAAGAAGTATGGTTTGGGTATTTCTCCTGCAACAATTCGTAACGAAATGGTGGCCCTTACCTCTGCTGGTTATCTTCGCCAACCTCACACCTCAGCAGGTAGGGTTCCAACCCCTCAGGCAATGAAGTTTTATATTGACCAGCTTATGGAAGAAAGACAAATGGGTTTGGTTGATGAGGTTAAAGCTAAAGAAGAAGTGTGGGATGTTCGTGATGATCTTGATGAGTTGATGAAAGAGGTTGCTTCATCTTTGTCTCTAAGGACAAAATTACTATCAGTTGCTGCTTTAAAAGAGGATGAAGAGGAGAAGTTTTGGCCAGCTGGGCATTCATATGTTTTTCAAAATCCTGATTTTTTCGATTTTGATGTTTGTGCTAAATTATTTTTAATGCTTGAGCAGGTGGATAAAATGAACAGACTTTTTTTTGAGATATCACAACCCAGCTCAGCACTGGATGTACTTTTTGGGGAAGAAATTGGTTGGCCGGAATTAATGCCGTTGGGAATTGTAGCAACACATTTTAAAGTAAAAGGTAAACAAGGTGCCTTGGGGGTAATTGGACCGGCAAGCCTTTCCTATCAAACAGTAATTCCAACTTTAAGGTATTTTAAAAAAATGATAGAGGAGGTAGCAGGTAAGTGAAAAAAAGTACAAGCACAAAAAGCAAAAAGGAGGACATTAACCTAAAAGATCTAAAAGGTCAACTGGTGCGAGCTTTAGCAGATTATGATAATTTACGAAAAAGAACAGAGGTTGAAAAGGAAGTTTGGATTAAGTTTGCTGCTGAAAGAGTTTTAATTAGAATTTTACCAGTACTTGACATGCTTGAATCTGCGAGTAATCATTTACATGACGCGGGTTTACAACTTGCAGTTCAGGAGTTAAAGAAAGTACTGTTTGAGGAGGATTTAGAAGAAATTTACCCGGAAAAAGGGGATGTTTTTGATCCTAAGGTACACGAAGCGGTTGAAACAGCCCAGGGTGGTAAAAAAGAGAAGGTTGCCCAGCTTGTTTTGGTTGGTTGGAAATTTAAAGACGGACCAGTCATAAGACACGCCAAAGTAAGGGTGTATAATTAAAAATTATGTCAAAAATTATTGGAATTGATTTAGGAACAACAAATTCGGTCGTTGCTGTAATGGAAGGGGGGCGTCCCAAGGTGGTTCCTGCGGCAGATACTGGACGAAACATTACTCCATCTGTAGTTGAACCTGTCAAAAACTTGGTCGGAGATGTTGCCAAACGCCAAATGATTCTTAATCCCAAAAACACCATTTACTCGATTAAAAGATTAATGGGTAGAAGGTTTGATGATAAAGAGACAAAAAGAACCCAAGAAATGGTTCCTTATGAAATTAAAAGTGGCAAAGACGGGGCGGTAGCAGTGGAGGTTAACGATAAAACCTACTCTCCTCAGGAGATTTCCGCAAGAATATTAATGAAACTTAAAAAAGATGCCGAAAATTATTTGGGTGAGAGCGTTGACAGAGCAGTTATAACGGTTCCTGCGTACTTTGATGATGCACAACGTCAGGCAACCAAACAAGCAGGTGAGATTGCTGGATTAAAAGTTGAGCGAATTGTGAATGAGCCAACAGCCGCGGCTTTGGCTTATGGGCTTGAAAAGAAGAATGCTCAAAAAATTGCAGTTTATGATCTTGGGGGTGGAACTTTCGATATTTCGATTCTTGAGCTTGGAGAGGGTGTGTTTGAGGTAAAAGCCACAAATGGTGATACACACCTTGGAGGGGATGATTTTGACGCAGAGGTTGTTGACTGGATAGTATCCGAGTTTAAAAAAGAAACCGCGGTTGATCTTAAAGCTGATAAACAAGCCCTACAAAGGGTCAGAGACGCTGCTGAAAAAGCAAAAATAGAACTCTCCGCAGCTGATGAGGTTGAGATAAATCAGCCCTACATTACCCAAAAAGACGGCCAACCCATGCATTTGACAATGAAGTTAACCAGAGCAAAACTAGAAAGTTTGGTTGATTCACTTATTGAACGAACAATGAAGCCTGTTGAGGATTGTCTTAAAGATGCAAAACTTGATCCTCATAGCGTTAATGAGGTTATCTTGGTTGGAGGCATGACCAGAATGCCCAAAGTAATCGAAAACGTCAAGAATTTCTTTGGTAAGGAACCCAATAAATCGGTTAACCCAGATGAGGTGGTTGCGGTGGGGGCAGCTATTCAAGCAGGTGTTTTGGGAGGAGAAGTAAAAGATATTCTTCTTTTGGATGTCACCCCTCTTACTCTGGCAATTGAAACTTTAGGTGGTGTTGCAACACCGATGATTGTAAGAAACACCACAGTTCCCGCTAGCAAAACGGAAGTTTTCTCAACCGCCGCAGATAATCAGACCCAAGTGGAAGTACACGTTGTTCAAGGAGAGCGACCAATGGCTGCTGATAATAAATCTTTAGGTAAGTTTATTTTAGATGGAATTCCCCCGTCTCCTAGAGGCGTTCCACAGATTGAGGTTACTTTTGACATTGATGCTTCGGGGATTCTTAAAGTTACAGCAAAGGATAAAGCAACAGGAAAGAGTCAAAATATAACTATCACCGGTGCGGTGGGGCTTTCTGAAGATGAGGTCAAAAGGATGCAGGATGAAGCTGAAAAACACAAAGTTGAAGATGAGAAAAAAGCTGAAGGGGTAAAAGTAAAGAATAATGCTGATGCAGCTATCGCAACGGCAGAAAAGGCTCTTAAAGATGCCGGTGAGAAGGTAACCAAAGAGATTAGAAAGAAAGTTGAAGAGAAAATAAAAGCTCTTAAAGATATTTTGGAAACGGGTTCAAAAGATGAGTTGGAAACAAAAACAAAAGAACTCTCCGACACCTTAAGTGAAGTTGGTCAAGCCATGTACGGTTCAGCAAAACCACCAGAGGATGGTTCTCAAGGTGAAAAAGAAAAGAAAAATAAAGGAAAAAAGGAGTCAAACAGGAAGAAATCTAAAGACGGAGAAGTTGAAGAGGGAGAGGTAGTAGAATAATCCTAAATGGCGGCCAAGAGTGACTACTATGACATCTTAGGTGTCTCCAAAAGCGCTTCGGGTGAAGAAATTAAAAAAGCTTACAGAAAGCAAGCTTTAGAGTGGCATCCGGATAGACACAAGGACGATAAGGAAGAGGCGGAAAGGCGCTTTAAAGAGATAAATGAGGCTTATCAGGTTCTTTCCGATTCTCAAAAACGCTCAGCTTATGATCAACATGGTCATTCCGCTTTTTCACCTGGAGGTGGATTTGCAGGGCAAGGAAGCCCTTTTGGCCAACAGGGTGGTAAATACGGACCGTTTACTTATACATACACATCAAGCGGCGGTAATCCATTTGCTGGTTTTGATTTTGGAGACCCTTTTGATATTTTTGAGCAATTTTTCGGAGGAGGTACCCCTTTTAGACAAGCAAGAAGCGTTCCTAGGTATTCAATAACTATTGACTTTATGGAGGCGGTTAATGGAGTGGAAAAAGAGGTTAATATTGGGGGAAAGAAGCGTGAATTAAAAATACCTGCGGGTATTTATGAGGGAGCAAGAATAAGCTTTAATGATTTTATGCTCTCTGTTAACATCAAACCCCATGATATTTTTGAAAGAGATGAGGATGATATCTATGTAAAGGTTGAAATATCCTACTCTCTTGCATCATTAGGTGGGAACGTTCAGGCGCCAACCGTTGACGGGGATGTAAAATTAAAGGTTAGAGCTGGTACTCAAAGTGGGACAATGATCAGGCTTCGTGGGCATGGAGTTACCCATCTTCATGGTAGAGGAAAAGGGGATGAATATGTAAAGCTGGTAGTTGGTGTTCCCAGTAAACTTAATCGGGAGCAAAAGAAAGTAGTTGAGGAAATACAAAAGGCTGGTCTTTAATTGTTTGACTTCAGGAAGCTTCTAGGATAAACTAATTTCGGTATATAAGGTTTTGCAGGTGGGAAGAAAGGCCCACCTATTTTTTTACCAGGGAGTCAAAAAAGAAAATATGAATACACCAAGAACAGAGTTTGCACAGGCACTAAAAGCCATTGCTAATGAGCGAGGGCTTGACCCTGATGTAATACTTGAAACTATTAAGCAGGCAATTATTGCTGCTTATAGGCGTGATGCAAAAGATCAGGGCGAGGAAATTGCCGAGGATGTTGAGATAGAAGCAAAGATTGATCCAGTTAGTGGAGAAACAAAAGTTTTTATGAAAGGGAAAGATGTTACTCCTCCTGGATTTGGGCGTATCGCTGCCCAAACTGCAAAACAGGTGATTCATCAGAAGATCAGAGAGGCAGAAAAGGGTGCCATTATGGGAGAGTTTTCAGAAAGAGTTAACACCTTGGTGTCTGGACTTATACTGCGCTTTGACGGATCCAATGTCAGGGTTGATTTAGGGAGAACCGAGGCGGTTATGGTTTCTGAAGAAAGAATTCCTAGTGAAAGGCTTAATCCTGGCCAAAGACTTACCTTTTTACTTAAAAGAATTGAGGAAACCCTAAGAGGTAAAGAAATTATTCTCTCTAGAGCTGATCCTGTTTTTGTTGAAAAGCTTTTTGCCAGAGAAGTTCCAGAGATTGCTTCGGGTTCTGTAGAAATAAAAGCAATTGCCAGAGAAGCTGGAGTAAGAACTAAACTTGCAGTATCTTCCAGCCAACCAGGGGTTGACCCGGTTGGTTCTTGTGTTGGACAAAAAGGTGTCAGAGTTCAAGCAGTTACTAATGAGGTGGGTGGAGAGCGAGTTGATGTTATTCCTTGGAGCGATGATACAGCTGAAATGATAATTACCGCTTTGGCCCCAGCAGAAAATCTCACAACTAGCTTAAATAAAAAAGAAAAGATAGCCAAAGTAAAGGCTCCGGAGGATCAGTTAAGCCTAGCAATTGGTAAAGATGGACAAAACGTTAGACTTGCTGCAAAACTTACCGGTTGGAGAATTGAAGTAGAAGCCCTCCCCGAGGAGAAGAAAACTAAAGTGAAAAAGGATTCAAAGGCAGAACCCAAGAAGAAAGAAGAGAAAAAAGAAGACGGTACGGTTGAGAAGTCTGAAGATGAAAAGAAATAAAATGGAAGAGGGTTTTTATACCTTAATTTAAACTTCACTTCAGATTTCTCTAAAAAATATGGAAAAATCTGAAAACAAATCACAAACAAGGCCCCCAATTGTTACTGTTTTAGGGCATGTTGATCATGGCAAAACTACCCTTTTGGATGCTATTAGAAAAACCTCAGTAGTTGAGAAAGAAGCTGGTGGAATTACTCAAAAAATTGGTGCTTCAGTTGTTCAAACACCGGAGGGAAAAAATATTACTTTTATAGATACTCCTGGCCATACTGCTTTTTCTCAAATGCGCTCACGAGGAGCAAATGTTGCTGATATAGCTATTCTGGTTGTAGCGGCAGATGACGGTGTGAAACCCCAAACCAAGGAGGCGTTGGAAATTATTAAAACATCCAATACTCCCTACCTGGTTGTTATTTCCAAAACTGATACTCCCTCAGCTAACCCCGAGGCAGTAAAAGGGGAACTTGAAAAAGAAGGAGTTTTGTTTGAAGGAAGAGGGGGAGACACGCCTTTAGTTAATGTTTCTGCTAAAGAAGAAAAAGGTTTGAAAGAACTATTAGAAACAATAATCTTGATGGCGGAGGTGATAGGTATAAAATCGAGCGTAACCGCCCCTCTGGAAGCAGTTGTTATTGAGTCATATAAAGACAAGCAAGGTCCTGTTGCTTCAGTTGTTGTAAGAGATGGAAGTCTAAAGGTGGGGGAAGCTATTTATGCGGAGGGTGATTTTGGAAAAGTTCGAGCTTTGAATAATGACAAAGGTGAAAATATTAAAGTAGTTCTACCAGGAGAGCCGGCCCAGGTTATCGGATTTGGCATGACTCCTGCGGTTGGGGCAGTGGTTACAAAGACTCCTAATAAGCAGGTTTTCAAAGAGAAGGAATCTAGACTAGGAGAAGGAATAAGGAAATTGAAAAAAGATATAATAGCTGTTTTGATTAAAGCTTCCAGCAAAGGGGGGTTAGAGGCGGTTATTACGTCTTTACCTGAAAAAGTAGTGGTTATTGAAAATGGAGTGGGAGATGTAAATGATAGTGATGTTTTGCAGGCAAAATCTTCAGGTGCTAGAATTTTTGCGTTTGATGTCAAAGTACCCCGAGGAGTCATTGGCTTAGCAAAGGAGGAGGGGGTGGAAATTGAAAAGTTTGATATTATTTATGAGCTTCTGCAAAGGCTTAATGAAATTTTAGAAGAAGGAAAGCTAAAGATTTTGGGAAAAGCAAGTATTTTGGCTACCTTTCCTTTTGATAGTAAAAAAGTTGCTGGAGGGAAGGTTTTGGAAGGAAAAATTATCAAGGGTGCGAAGGTGATAATTATGAGAGAAGAGGAAGAGGTTGGTAAGGCAAAAATAAAGTCCTTAAAAAGGCAAAAAGAAGAGATAGCTCAAGCTTTAGCTGGAGAGGAATTCGGAGCAATATTGGAACCCCAACTTGATTTTTCAATTGGCGATGTGATACTATCGGTCGCAAGTAAAAATGGATAATTCATTTTCCTCATTAATCGGCTCTGCCTCGTCGATATTAATAATGCTACCAACTAAACCTTACTTTGATCAGGTATCAGCAGCCTTGGGGCTTTATTTGTCACTTAGGTCTCAAAAAGAGGTAAATATATTCTGTCCGTCCCAAATGACAGTCGGATTTAATAGACTTGTTGGGGTGGATCAAATAACCAGTGAGCTGGGAAGTAAAAACCTTGAGATTAGGTTTGCTGATTATGATGCAGCCAACATTGAGAAGGTAAGCTACGATATTGAAAACGGAGAGTTTAAACTAAAAATTGTACCTAAAACTGGTTTTTCCTCACCCAAGAAAGATCAAGTGATAACCAACTACTCAGGAGTGTCAGCTGATTTGGTTATTTTGGTTGGAGGAGCAAGTGAGTCACACTTTCCCACTCTTAATTCACAAGATCTAGCAAAAGGAAAAGTCGCTCACATAGGTACACAAGCAATATCTGTTGAACAGGAAAGACCAATTATGTCTTTTGCCCGACCGGCATCTTCAACCTCTGAGATTGTCTCTGGACTTATTAAAGACAGTGGTTTGTTGATGGATGCAGATATAGCAACTGATCTTCTTGCCGGGATTGAGGAGGCAAGTGGACATTTTGAAAGTTCTGAGACAACAGCAGAGACATTTGACAGCCTTGCTTACTTATTAAGAAGCGGGGGTAGAAGAAGCCAAACTCAAAAACTAAGCCCAAGTGCCTTCCCTCAGGGTTCAGTTCCCCAAAAACCATTTATGGTAAAAGAACAAAAACCAAAAGGAACAGCTAAAGCCCCTAAAGATTGGCTGGAGCCTAAGATATTCAAAGGAACGTCGGTTAACTGATATAATAGGTTATTATGGTTGAAAACAATGCTGGATATCGTGAGAATAGTAGTCATAAAAAAGCAGAGGTGGTGCATGATACAAAAATATCTGTTGTAAGTTCTGAAACAATGAATAAGATGCCAACCACTTCAGAGACTTTTATACAAAGAGACCCGGTTAAGATCTTAAAAAACGCAACAAAGGAAGCATTAGGTATACATTGATAAATATTCCCCTTTGAAGTTGTTTTGGTTGTGTGTTATTATTCCCACAGATGAAATCAAGGTTTAGCCTTAAAATGGCTTTACTTTGATTCTCATGACGATATGGCACTAGCTAAAGAAGAAAAGGTTGGTATAATAAAAAAGTTTGCAAGAGAAAAGGGCGATACTGGTTCTCCAGAGGTACAAATTGCCCTTCTTAGCGCTCAAATAACAAAGCTTTCCGAGCATTTGAAAGAACACAAAAAAGACGTTCATTCAAGAAGAGGGCTTTTAAGTATGGTTGCAAAAAGAAGAAGACTTTTGTCATATCTTCAAAAAAAAGATGAGGAGCGCTACAAAAAACTCATCGTAATTGTTGAGAAAACAAAATAATAAATAAATAATGAAAAAATTCGAGAAATCTGTTGAGTTAGCAGGAAGGAAACTTACTCTTACTACAGGAGTTTTGGCACAGCAAGCAACATCCTCGGTGATGGCTTCGTATGGAGACACTGTTGTATTGGCGACCGTGGTTGCCTCTCCTCTTAAGGTAGATTTAGGATATTTCCCTTTGACGGTTGATTATCAAGAAAGACTTTATGCCGGGGGAAGAATAAAGGGAAGCCGCTGGGTAAAGCGTGAAGGCAGACCCACCGATGAAGAGATTCTTTCAGCTAGAATAATAGATAGATCAATTAGACCCCTATTTCCACACAATTACAACAAAAAAGAAATCCAGGTTGTTGTAATGGTTTTGTCGGTTGATCTTGAAAATGACCCTTCAGTTCTTTCAGCTATCGCCACCTCAGCAGCCTTGGCAATTTCACCAATTCCTTGGAATGGTCCTATTGCAGTCGTGAGGGTTGGGAAAAAGGGAGAAAAGCTTGTCATTAACCCTCTTGATTCCGAAAGGGAAGTTTCTGACTTGGATCTGGTTGTTTCCTCAACGAAAGACGCGATTGTAATGGTTGAGGCAGCAGCAAAAGAGGTTCCGGAAGAAAAAGTTTTACAGGCAATGGAATTTGCTCAAAAGGAGGGTAAAAAAGCACTCGGACTTATTGAGGATTTGGTAAAGGAGGCAGGAGTAAAGAAAGAGGTGTTAGAGAAAGAGGATAAAATGGCAGCATTAACTACCCAAATTAAGAAAACGATAGGAGACAAGTTTCCGAGTGTGGTCAAAGGAATGCTTGTAAGCGAAGGGGGAAGAGGGCAGGATCTTGTTGAGCTTATTTTAGCGCTTCAGGATAGAGTATCCGAAAAAGAAAAGCAGTTTGTACCAACAATTGTAGACAAGCTCTTAAAAGAATATTTAAGAAGTGAAATATTGAAAGGAAAAAGGCCTGATGGAAGGAAAGTTGATGAGGTTAGACCTCTTTCTTCCTCAGTTGGAGTTCTTCCGAGAACGCATGGTTCAGCAATTTTCCAAAGAGGGCAAACACAAGCTTTAACTGTTACCACTCTAGGAGCTCCTTCGCTGGCACAGCTTTTTGAATCTGCAGAAGGGGAGGAAACAAAAAGATATATGCACCACTACTCTATGCCTCCTTACTCTGTTGGTGAGGTTGGAAGAGTAGGTTTTCCCAACAGAAGAGAAATAGGACACGGTGCCCTAGCTGAGAAAGCATTAGAGCCAGTTATTCCAGAAAACGGCAAATTTCCTTACACGATCAGGGTGGTTTCAGAGATAATGGGTTCAAACGGATCTTCCTCAATGGCATCAGTTTGTGGTTCAACCTTGTCTTTGATGGATGCAGGGGTTCCTTTAACCTCTCCCGTTTCAGGAATCGCAATGGGAATAGTTTTTGAAGATGAGAAAAAATATGCAATCCTTTCTGACATCATGGGTCTGGAGGACTTCAATGGTGATATGGACTTTAAGGTTGCAGGGACCACAAAAGGAATCACAGCCCTACAAATGGATGTAAAATCTACAAGCCTTACGACAGATTTATTGGGTAAAGCTCTAATTCAAGCTAAGGAGGGAAGAGATTTTATTCTTAAGCACATACTTAAGACTATTGGTGAACCCAGAAAGAGTATCTCAGCGTATGCTCCAAAGATTAAGGTTGTTGGGGTTCCGGTTGAGAAGATTGGTGAAATAATTGGGCCGGGTGGAAAAATGATCAAAAAGATAATGGCGGACACCTCCACACAAGTTGATATTGAAGATGATGGAAGTGTAAGTATTGCCGGAACGAAAGATGAGCAGGTAGATGCGGCCGTTAAGATAATTGAGGGGTTAATTAAGGAAGCTAAAGCAGGAGAAATTTATGAGGGTGAGGTTAAAAGAATTCAACCCTTTGGTGCATTTGTCGAAATTCTTCCAGGGAAGGACGGAATGGTTCACGTTTCAGATATGAGTGAAAATTTTGTTAAAAATCCCGAGGATGTTGTACATATCGGAGACAAGGTCACAGTAAGGGTGAAGGAAATTGATGATATGGGAAGGATTAATCTTTCAATGATACTTGATCCTTCCAAAGAAAAACCTAGAATGGAAAGAAGTACAAGCTCCCAGGATAGAGGTGGTTTTAGAGAAAGACGTCAAAGTTTTTCTAGAGGTTCACGAGACAGAAGAGGGGGATTTAGTAGGGGTCAAAGCCGCTCTGGTGGTGGTCCTCATTTTCCTACGTCGAGGTTTTTGGATAGGGATAAAAAAGACTTCAACAGATAAGCATATAGTGATAGGATAGAGATACACACTTTATTTATATGGATCAAGCTGCCGCTGAAATTGCTAAGTTATCGGAGAAAATAAAAGGCATCTCTTTGCCCGAGAAGCTATCGGAAATGGTTCTGGTAAGACTTAACCAGCTTTCAAAACTTACCGCCTCCCCCACTTTTTTACCGGAATTTGACAGGATGGATAGGTATATAGATTGGATAGTGAATCTTCCATGGCAGATTAAAACTCAAGACAATTTGGATTTGGGTAATGCCAAAGCGGTTTTGGATAAATATCACTATGGCTTGGGAGATATTAAGGAAAGAATTTTGGAATACATGTCTGTAATGAAACTCAAATCAGAAAAAGGAGAAGGTGCGGATATTTATCGGGCTCCAATACTTTGTTTCGTAGGTTTGGTTGGAACAGGAAAAACAACTATTGCCTCATCTATTGCAGAAGCTTTAGGAAGAAAGTTTGCCAGAATACCTTTTGGAGGAATGGGTGATCCGCTAGATCTTAGGGGACAAAGTAAGATGCATGCCGAAGCAGAGCCAGGAAAGGTAATTAAATCCTTAAGAAATACGAAGAGTAGAAACACCGTTATACTTTTGGATGAAATTGACAGGGTAACGGATGAAGGAAGGGCTTCTATCATGGGGGTTTTGGTTGAACTTCTTGATCCCAGACAAAATCATGAATTTGTCGATCATTATGTTGACTACCCCTTTAATCTTTCGGAGGTTTTATTTATTGCTACTGCCAACAATACCACAAACATTTCAACTGCCGTTATGGATAGGTTGGAACCTATTGGAATGCCAAGTTATACAGACGAGGAAAAAATAACCATTGGTTCAAAATATGTTCTTCCTAAAGCAATGAAGGCTTCTGGCCTTCCGGAAAGCGCCTTATCCATAGATGATGATGTATGGGCCAACGTTGTTAGACCTCTAGGTTATGATGCTGGAATTAGAACTCTGGAGCGTAATATCGACGGAATTGTTAGAAAGGTTTCCAAATTGATAGTTGAAGGAAAGGGTAAGTCGTTTCGTGTAACCTCCGAAAACGCAAAACAATTTCTACCTCAATAAAGTGAAAATTATCGTAATCTCGGATAGTCATGGAAACACTGCTAACCTCAAGCATGTAATGAAGTTTGCCAAAGAATTGAATGTTGCAAAAGTAATTCATTGTGGTGATTGGGATAACCAAGCTTCTGTTGAGGTCCTATTATCCTATAAAATACCTTTGTATTCAGTACTCGGAAATGCAGACATAGACCCTATTGTCGATAATAAACTCTCCTTAGAGAGTAAAATATATAATCGTAATTTTGCTGGGTTTAGGTTGGGTAAAAGAAGGGCTGGTTTGATACATGATATAAAAAATTTACCTTTAAAGATTAATGATTTAGATATAGTTTTTTTTGGACATACACACAAACAAACCGATAAAAAAATAAACAAAACAAGAATTATTAACCCGGGTGCTCTTGAGAAAGATATTTCTTTTGCTGTTTACGATACAGCTTTAAATAAGGTAGAATTTTTAAATCTATAAATGTCGAAAAAGGAACTTCTTGAAAAACTAAAAAGTGAGATGGAAAAAGATACAAAACTTCCCCTCAGAACTTCTGAAACAAATTTAGTTTTTGGGGTTGGAGATCCGAGTGCAGATATACTTTTCGTGGGAGAGGGCCCAGGATATCATGAGGACAGATTAGGAGAGCCGTTTGTGGGAAATGCTGGAAAATTATTAGATCAACTATTTCGTTTGATAAATATTCCTCGCGAAAGTGTTTACATAACAAATATTGTTCATCATAGACCTCCTGAAAATCGAGATCCGGAACCTAATGAAATTGTTGCGTATGGCACCTATTTAAACAAAATGATTGAGATTATAGATCCAAAAGTTGTAGTATCTTTAGGTCGTTTTTCAATGGCTAAATTCTTGCCAAATGTAAAAATAAGTGGTGTCCATGGAAAAAGATTTGATGTAAACTGGAAGGGTAAAGACATTGTGGTCGTGCCGATGTACCACCCCGCTGCAGCATTGAGAAACGGGGAGGTAATGAGACAAGAAAAAGAAGATTTTTTGAAACTGCCACAAATATTGGAACAAGTTAAAAATGAACAAAAAGAAGTCAAAAAAAGTGTTGAGCAAATGAATCTTATATGAGTAGTTTAAAATTTATTGCACTTTCAGGAACAACGGGAGTCACGGAAAACTTGTACGTATATGAGTACGAAGGTGACATGATTGTTGTTGATTGTGGTGTTGGATTTCCGGAAAGTGAGATGTATGGGGTAGATCTTGTAATTCCCGACTTTACATATATAAAGCAAAATATAAAAAAATTGAAAGGTATTCTTATTACACACGGTCACGAGGATCATCTGGGTGCACTTCCATTTCTTCTTAAGGATATAGAAGCTCCCATTTATTCAACCAAACTAGTTGCCGGCTTTATCGAGGATAAGTTTGCAGATTACAAGATGAAAGGTCCGGGAGTAAAAGTTTTTGATCCCACAAAGGATGTAATAAGTTTAGGGGCTTTCAAGATCACACCATTTAGAGTTTCTCATTCTGTTCCGGATGCGGTTGGTTTTTGCATAGACACACCCGAAGGAAAGATTTTCCATGTTGCGGATTATAAATTTGACTGGACGCCTGTTGATGGAAGACCCTTTGATGTTGCTAAGGTGGCAACTCTAGCATCTGGTGGAGTTTTAGCTCTTGCATCGGATTGTCTTGGAGCAACAAACCCTGGCTATACCGAAAGTGAAAGATCAATTGAAGGAAGAATAGAAGAAATATTAAGAAGAGGAAGAACAGGTCAACCGATTACTGGGCAGGTGTTTTTTACAACTATTTCATCCAATATCTCCCGTATGCAACAGGCAATCCATATAGCCCAAAAGCTAGGTAGAAAAGTTGCGTTCATAGGCCGCTCGATTGAAAAGAAAGCAGAAATTGCCAAAAGTCTTGGCTATCTTTTTTATCCTGGTGATTTGGTTATCAGCTCCAAACAAGCTTCAAAGTTAGCGAAGGACAAAATTATGTACATAATTTCTGGAAGTTATGGGCAACCCGGAAGTTCCCTGTACAGACTTTCTTTAGGAGAGCATGACTTGTTGCATATATCAAAAGGTGATGTTGTTATTTTCTCCTCTGACCCTGCACCACCTGGCTCAAAAGCAAATGTAGATTTTGTTGTGGACAAACTTATTGAAGCAGATGTAGATGTTCATTACTACGACATGCAAGAAGATCTACATGTTTCGGGGCATGGGTCACAAAAAGACATTGAAATGCTTCTTGCTCTTATCAAACCAAAATACTCTATACCTATAGGGGGAACAATAAGGCACATGAGGGCTTATGAGCTCCTGGCCCAGGAAATGGGTCAGAAAGAGGAAAATGTTTTGGATCTTTTACCAGGGGATATTGTAGAGTTCCAGAATCAAAACGCCAGAAGTACCGGTAGAGTTGGAGTTAAAGAGGTATTGGTTGATGGGGCAGGAATCGGAGATGTAGGTAAGGTGGTTTTAAGAGACAGACAAAAACTCGCAACTGATGGGGTTGCCATAATAATTATTCAACTAGATAAAAATGCTGGTGAGGTTATATCTACTCCTGAGGTTGTTAGCCGTGGATTCGTTTTTGAGGGCAAAAGTAAGAAGCTTTTGGAAAATGCCTCGGCAGAGCTTGGAAGGGTATTTAAGAAAAGAAAGGGAATAAACGCAAGGGTTGCCAAAGACACAGCTAGTGAGATCATGGAGAGGTATTTCTACAAAATTACAGGTCGTCGGCCAATGGTTCTCCCTGTTGTTATTGAGGTTTAAGCAGCTTCTTCGCTATAATGATTTATCAGACCGATGGTAAAAAAGAGGTTGAGAATAAATAAAAGAGGGCTAAGGTTAAAGCTTAAGAAAGAAACCGTTTTTTCTATAACGCAGGTTTTTTTCTTTTCTTTAGCTGGTCTTGTGATAATTTCTTTTGCCAGACAAGGAGCTGTTCTTGTTAAACTTAATGATCTTTTGGTTTATTCTTTTTCCTGGGCTACCGTATTTTTACCATTTATTTTCCTTTCCTTTGCCTTTCTTATATCCAAAATAAAGCTTGTTTTAGGCCAACCCAACGTGATTGTTGGTAGTTTACTTTTTTTCCTTTCCATTCTGACTTTGGGGCGTGCAGGTGCGGTTGGTCTAACTTTTTGGGAAGGGGTTTCCGCTTTGATTACTGGTTTTGGAGCGGCAATTGTTCTTTTAGGTACTGCAACAATTGGAATAATTATTCTTTTTAATACCTCAATTGATCAGGTTGTTAAAATAATCCTTAATATTTTCACCAAAGCCAAAGGGTACACCTATGGAAACAGCAGCTTAAGCTTTGGAAGAAAATCACTCCTAAAAGGATCCTTAAAGGTTTCTGGAGGAGCAAAAGAACCAACTACACCCTCTCCTTCTGCAGAGGAGTCTTTAGAGCAAAAACTGGTTAGTAATATGCCAGGCGAGGAAAAGGTTTGGCACTATCCTTCATTGGATCTATTAAGTGAGGAACAAATTGGAAAAGCTGACCGAGGTGATATTAAGGATAATGCTGCAAATATCGAAAAAACTCTTGAGTCTTTTGGAATTACCGCAAGAGTGGTTGAGGTAAACCTTGGTCCGGCTGTTACTCAATATGCGCTTGAGGTTGCCCTTGGCACAAAACTTTCAAAAATTACAGCCTTGGAACGTGACTTGGCACTTGCTTTGGCAGCTCCAACAGGAACTATTAGGATAGAAGCTCCAATACCAGGTAGAAGCTTGGTTGGAATAGAGCTTCCCAATAAGTCTCCTGAGTTTGTTCCTCTGAAAAAAATGATGGAATCGGACGTTATGAAAACACATAAATCCAAACTTGCGGTTTCTTTGGGATTTGATGTTTCAGGCAAGCCAGTTGTTGCTGATATCTCTCGAATGCCACATGTTCTTATTGCTGGACAAACTGGTTCGGGTAAGAGTGTTTGTATTAATTCATTTCTTGCCTCAATTCTTTTTCGAGCTTCCCCAACTGAAGTAAAAATGATTGTGGTTGACCCTAAAAGAGTAGAACTTACTGGATATAATGGTATTCCACACCTATTGACCCCGGTGATAGTTGATCCTGAGAAAGTTATTTCTGCACTTCGTTGGATTATGTCAGAAATGGAGAGACGATATAAACTTTTTGCTCAAGCAGGGGCTAGAAATATAGATGGCTATAACGAAATGAGCGGTTTTCAGGCACTTCCCTATATTATCCTTGTTATAGACGAGCTTGCAGATATAATGCTATATTCTCCCGTTGAGGTTGAAGATGCCATAACCAGAATTGCTCAGATGAGCAGAGCAACAGGAATACATATGGTTTTGGCAACACAAAGGCCATCGGTTGATGTCATAACAGGACTTATAAAAGCAAATATTCCCTGCCGTATAGCTTTTGGGGTCGCATCCCAGGTCGACTCAAGAGTTATTCTTGATACCCAAGGAGCTGAGAAGTTATTGGGAAGGGGCGATATGCTTTACTTGCCCCCGGAGCAGGCAAAACCTATAAGAATCCAAGGGTCGTATGTGAGTGATAAAGAAACTGATACACTTGTTTCTTTTATTAAAAACCAAGGTGTTTCACCACAATATACAGAGGAGGTAACCAGTATGGCCAAACCGGGTACGGTTAGTGTTCCCGGAGTTGTTGGAGACACTGATGAATTGTTTAAAGAAGCTGTAAAAGTGGTTTGTCAGTACGATAGGGCGAGCGCCTCTCTTCTTCAAAGAAGGCTTTCGGTTGGTTATGCAAGAGCAGCAAGGATAATTGATCAACTGGAGGCAGCTGGAGTTGTTAGTGCTCAGGAGGGATCTAAAGCCAGAGAGGTTAGGGTGCAAAACGCTGAGGAGTTTCTTGCTTCTTTTTCTGGTGGAGATAGTCAATGAAGACAATAGGTGAGCTCTTAAAAGAAGCTCGTATTAAAAAAAAGTATTCGTTTGATAAGCTTGAGCAGAAAACGAGGATAAAAAAAGACTTTATTGTCTCTATTGAAAAAGAGGAATGGAGTAGTCTTCCATCTTTTTCAACGGTTCTGGGTTTTGTAAAGAGTTTAGCGGCAACTTTAGGTTTTAATCAAAACCATGCGGCAGCTTTGCTTAAAAGAGATTATCCTCCGACGCATGTTGATATTAATCCCAAACCCGATGTCCAGAAAAAGTTCACCTGGAGTCCGAAACTAACTTTCATTGTAAGTGTGGGAGTTGTGTTGATTGCAATATTGGGATATTTGACCTTTCAGTATATTAGGTTTGTATCCCCACCAAAGTTGATTGTTGATAGTCCCAAAGAAAACCAGGCTGTTAAAGGAAATTCAATAATCGTATCGGGTCAGACCGATCCTGATGTTAAAGTTGTGATTAACAAACAGCCCGTGATAATTGACGACGATGGTAACTTTTCAGTATCTCTTGAGGTTGTAACCGAAACGAAAGAAATAACTATTAAAGCATTGTCTCGTTCTGGAAAAGAAACACTAATTTATCGTAATATAGAAGTAGAATCTAATTAATTTATGGATGGTATTCAGAAGCTTTTGGTAATAGTTGTGATTGCCTTGACATCACTTCTTTTGGTTGTGGGGGTTCAGGTTTTCTTTATTATTCTTGATTTAAGACGGGCGATCAAAAGGTTAAACAGTATTTTGGAAGATTCAATTTTAGGAGGGGGACTAATTCGCCCTGAAAAACTCACGGGAGTTCTTGAAATTCTTCGTAAGAACAAAAATCTACAGACCCGCGGTGAATCAGGCAATTAGCATGCTATAATTTAGCCACAATGGTTTCCTCAGGTGAAATTATTAAGAAATATCTGAAGTTTTTTGAAAAAAAGGGGCATAAAATTATTCCTTCTGCTCCACTTGTTCCCGAAAATGATCCTTCAGTTTTGTTTACGACGGCAGGAATGCATCCTTTGGTACCCTATCTCTTGGGGGAAACTCATCCACAAGGAAAAAGACTGGCTAACAACCAGATATGTCTTCGTACAGATGACATTGACGAGGTGGGAGACAACTTTCACCACACTTTTTTGGAGATGCTCGGTAACTGGTCTCTGGGTGATTATTGGAAAAAGGAATCTATTACCTGGTCATATGAATTTTTAGTAAGAGAATTGGGTTTTGATAAGGAAAAAATTTGGGTTACATGTTTTGGTGGTGACACTGATGCTCCAAAAGACACCGAGTCAGCATCTGTTTGGGGGAATTTGGGAATTCCAAAAGAAAGAATTGTTTTCTTACCCAAAAAAGACAATTGGTGGGGTCCAGCTGGGGAAATTGGGCCGTGTGGTCCCGATTCCGAGATCTTTTATGACACTTCTGAGAAGCCCTGCGGAATGGATTGCAAACCTGGGGATAGCTGTGGAAGATTTATTGAGATATGGAATAACGTTTTTATGCAGTACAACAAAACTAAAGAGGGTAGGTTTGAAGCGCTTGAGCAAAAAAACATAGATACAGGAATGGGGGTCGATAGAACAACAACAGTGGCCAACGGTTTATCAGACAACTATGAAGTTAAGGATTTGTGGTGGGACATAATTTTGGCTATTGAAGAAACTTCAGGTAAAAAGTATGAAAATAATACCAAAGCATTTAGGATTATCGCTGACCATGTAAGAGCATCTGTGTTTATTGCTTCCGAAGACATTTATCCTTCGAACAAAGAAAGAGGATATGTTTTGAGACGTCTAATAAGGAGGGTTGTTCGTTATGGAAAAATGTTGGGGAAAAGGAAAGAATTCTTATCTGTAATTGGTAACACGGTCATTAATAATTATTCGGACAGGTATCCAAGATTGTCTTCTCAAAAAAGTGAAATTATTGAGATTATTGCTGGAGAGGAAGTTAAATTTAGAGATACACTTTCTCGAGGTGAAAAGGAAATTGAGAAAATTGACAAGCTTGACGGTAAACTGGCGTTTTATTTATATGAGTCATATGGCTTTCCTTTAGAGTTAACAGAAGAAATTGCAAAAGATAGAGGGCAAAAAGTCAATAAGGAGGAGTTTAAGAAAGAATTTGAGAAACATAAAAAACTTTCTAGAACCGCTTCAGCGGGAATGTTCAAAGGGGGTTTAGCAGATCATTCAGAGGCAACAACAAAGCTTCATACCACAACCCATCTACTACATGCCGCACTAAGGAAAATCTTGGGAGAAGGAGTGTCTCAAAAAGGTAGCAATATTACTGCGGAAAGGTTAAGATTTGATTTTTCCTACCCCAATAGATTAACTGATGATCAGCTTAAAAAGGTAGAAGATCTGGTTAATGAGCAGGTGGATAAAGATTTGAAAGTTTCCGCAAGGACGATGACTTATCAGGAAGCGCTAAGGCAAGGAGCTCTGCATTTTTTTGACGAAAGATATTCAGATAAGGTTAAGGTTTATAAAATTGATGGTTTTAGCAAAGAAATATGTGGTGGACCTCATGTTAAGCACACTTCTCAAATTGGACATGTTAGAATATTTAAGCAGGAAAAAATTGGCTCGGGGATTGTCAGAATCTACGCTAAAATTTCAATATGAACTTAAAAGATTTTCTGTCTACCAAAGATAAATCTATTGAGACTTATTGGTCAATTGTTATTGAACCAGGATGGGTCCAGTCTGGAGTGTGGCACATTGTTGATGATTCTGCATCGGTTTTGTCGGTGAGCTCACCCACCGCTTGGGAGGTTGAAGATGAACTTGTGAGCTCAGTTGATGCTTCACTATCCTCCGCTGCACAAAAGCTTAGAGAAGAAAATATTGAGCCTTCAAAAGCTGTTTTTGGAATTCTTTCTTCATGGGTAGAAAATGGTGAGATAAAAGAAAAGCACCTTTCAAAGATTAAAAAAATTTGCGCAGATCTTTCCCTAACCCCTGTGGGATTTGTAATTCTACCAGAAGCGATTGCTCACTATTATAAATCCGAAGAGGGGACACCTTTAAGTGCAATAGTTATAAGTGTTGCCAGTGATAATTTGGAAATTTCTGTCTTTAATATGGGGAATTTGGTGGGAAATACCCAAGTTGCCAGAAGTGTTTCGGTGGCGGATGATGTGGTTGAGGGGCTCTCTCGATTTGAGGGGGTGGGTTCTCTTCCGTCAAGGTTTGTCGTTTTTGATGGTAGACAGGGGGAAATGGAAGATTTTAAGCAAGCTTTAATGGGAGCGTCATGGGGTGAAATTGAAAAGGTTAAGTTTCTACATACCCCAAAAATTGAAATATTCGAGCCAGAAAAGAAGGTACTTGCAACTGCCCTTGCAGGAGGAAGTGAGATAGCTAGTGTTAAACGAATTGCTCCTGAGAAAGGTGATGTCGCAGGGGATCTTGACTCCGAAAGTCTGGAGGAGATCGAGAATGTTTCTGTTTCTGAAGATTTACCATCTGCTGATAATTTGGGTTTTGTAGTTGGAAAGGATGTGACACAAAAACCAGTTCCGACAGAGAAAGTTGCTACCAATCCACCACTTAATGAGAAGAGAGTAGAACCTCAAGCCTCAGGAAAGGCTGGTGGTCTTGGAGATTTAATTAAAAAAACAGTAAATCGTTTTCAAAACTTCTCTTTAGCGGGGTTTTTCTCAAAGGATCACGTTTCTTTTGGTTTTGGAAAAGCATCATTTTTTGCCGGACTATTCTTCCTTTTCGCACTAATTGTCTCAGGTTTTATCTTTTGGTGGTTTTATCCCACAGCAACAGTGGAAATATACGTAGCGCCAAAAAGGTTTGAGGAAACGGTTTCTGCAGATATGTCAATTTTAGGAGGGAAAGAAACAAGTGTTCAGGTATCTGGAGAAAGAACAACATCAACGACAGGTAAAAGTATGGTTGGGGATAAAGCCAAAGGAACAGTAGAAATTCAAAATGGAACAGGTGCTATTATCAAGTTGGCTGCAGGAATAATTTTGGTCTCTTCGGGGGATCTTAAATACTCTCTTGATCAATCGGCATCCGTATCGGCAGCAATTTCACCCTCCTCCCCGGGGAAGGCCACCACACAAGTAACCGCTGGTGCAATCGGTGCAGAATATAATTTAGCCAAAGATGAAACCTTTAAAATTGGTAACTATCCTAAAGCAGATGCTGATGCGGTGGCAGTATCTGATTTTTCGGGAGGATCAAGTCGTGAAATTCAGGCGGTTAATGAGGCTGATCAAGAAACCCTTTTGACCGATTTAACCCAAGAGCTTCTGGATAAGGCAAAGCTTGAGCTTAGTCAAAATCTGTCCCAAGATCAGTATTTTGTAGACAGTTCTATATTATCAGAAGCTGTTGAAAAAAGTTTTAATCATAAGGTTGGGGATGAAGCGGATAGTTTAAAACTATCATTGGAGCTTGGTGTTAAAGGGATGATTGTTGATAGATCAAAACTTGTAGAATTTGCTAAAAAGAACCTGCAAGACAAAGCTCCAGGAGGATATGAACTAAGGGATGATCAGCTTACATTTTCTTTCGAACCGAAAAGTACAACTGCGGAATCTTTTGATTTGGTGGTGGGGGCAAATTTTCTACCCCAAACCGATCCGGATAACATATCCAAAGAAATCGCTGGAAAGCTACCGGAGGTTGTTGAAAAATATTTAACTTCTATTGCAGGTTTTTCTAGAGCAGAAATACACATCTCACCAAAGTTTCCAGGCAGACTCGGAACTCTTCCGAAAGTTGCAAAGCATATAAGTATTAAGATATCTGCGGAGAAATAAAAGAAGGAAAGCAAAATGAACCGAAAAAAAATTTTCAGAGTTTCTGCTATTATTTCAGGATTGTCGGGAGTAGTAATTTTAATAGCAGTTGTTTACCCGATACTTTCATATAATATTACCTATTCAAAACAATTTCCCAGCTTGATTTCACCAGTTGTTGAAAACAAGGGGCCGCAACCAGAAATTCTTGACTACACACATGCAAGCAATTGGTTTTCCGGTGGTGCAAAAAAAGAAGACTTTTCAGCTTCTAAGGTAACTTTTTACACAATATCTATCCCCAGACTAAAAATTAAAGACTCAACTGTAGCAATTGGGGGGGATGACTTAGCAAAGAGTATGATTCAATACCCGCAAACCGCACTTCCAGGAAAACTTGGTAACTCGGTAATTTTTGGACATTCAATTTTACCCATTTTTTATAATCCCAAAGATTATATTTCCATTTTCTCATTACTACCGACTTTAAAAATTGGGGATGAAATTTTTGTAAACTACGATGGGATATCCTTTGAATATAAAGTAGAAACCATGTTTGAGGTTTTACCGACCGATATACAAGTGCTTGATCAAGACGAAAGTGATTCTTTTTTGACCCTGGTTACCTGTACTCCTCCGGGGGATCCAAGGAAACCAAAGAGGTTAATAGTAAGGGCAAGGGTCGTTCCTTTAGAAAATTAAATGAAAGTACTAGCTATTGATTACGGAAGAAGAAAAGTTGGTTTGGCAATTTCCGAGGACGGATTGGTTAAACCCCTTTCGGTGATTCGCTATACAGATATTGAGGTACTTAAAAAGAAGCTTGAAAAGACGGTGAGTGAAAACAAGATTGACAAAATTATTGTCGGAGTATCTGAAGGGTTTATGGCCAACGAGTCGGAAGAGTTCGCAAAAAACAGTGGAGCCATCACCTTTGATGAAACACTTTCGACTTACGATGCCCAAATTCTTTCAAGAGAAGCCGGAATAAAAAGAAAAAAAAGAAAAAAACTTGAGGATGCATATGCTGCGGCTGTAATACTTCGCAATTATTTAGACACCTGTTTTTGAGGTTGATAATCTTATTTTGTGCTATACTTGGGTTAGATGTTTAAGAACGTAATTGCACCTATTCAGGCTTGGCTTCTTTCTCAGGGGAGGTGCGTTGGTTGTGGGAAAGAATTGTCCCTCGGAAAAAGGGAGAAGCGTAAAAACAAAACTGAGAAGGTTACTTGCGTTTGTGGAAGGATTTTTATCTATAATCTTCAGAGTAAAAAATTCAGAAGAGCTCTTCTTGAAGAGGTTTAATTTTTTTATGAAGAAGTTTTTATTTCTCCAAATATCATTATTTGTCTTTCTTATATTTGGGGTTTTTTGGTGGATTCAGGTCAACAAACCCGTGTCAACTGATGAAACCTATAAGTCTTTTGTGATAACTAAAGGAGATTCTGCGGCCCAAATTGGATATAAACTTTTCGAAGAGAATTTGATTAAAAGCCCGCTTGCTTTTAAGTTTTATGTCCAACTAACAGGCAGTGCTGGCAAAATTCAAGCTGGTGAATACAGCCTTTCTTCCAACCTAACTCTTACCCAGATAATTGAGCTTTTAGAAAAAGGTCCGGTTGAGGTTTGGGTAACCATTCCTGAAGGCTTAACCAACAAAGAGATTGCCGATAAGTTTGATAAAGCATTTAATGCGAAAGGCGGTTTTGCAGATAGTTTTTTTAGTAAATCTAAGGGTTTGGAAGGACATCTTTTTCCGGATACCTATCTTTTCCCCAAAGACGCAAGCGCTTCTTCTGTTATTGACAGAATGGTTTCAACTTTTGATAAAAAGGTAGGTACGGATGTTGGTAGACAACAGATTATAATGGCCTCTATTTTGGAAAAAGAAACAAAGACCGACCAGGAAAGGCCTGTTGTTGCTGGCATTCTTTATAAAAGGTTAAATGCGGGTTGGCCTTTGCAGGTTGATGCCGCTGTTGAAACCTACCAAACCCAGGGACTTCCAGAATCCCCGATTTGTAATCCAGGGCTTTCGTCAATTGATGCTTCCATAAACCCCGAAGATTCTGCATATTGGTATTATTTGCACGATTCGCAAGGGAATATCCACTATGCGCAAACACTTGAGGAACATAATATAAACATAGCAAAATACTTGAAAAATTAAAATACTTCCAATCTGGTTGTAAAATTTACAAAACTCGTTCTTGACAATAACAGCTCAGTAGGTATAATCCCATCTTAGGCGTACGAGTATGTGGTACGCTCGTCTCGCATCTTATGCGGGATTTTAGTGTTTGCACAAAGACCTAAAAACAACAGATGACGCCTAAAACAACCCGCAGAAATTTCGGTAAAGAAGAAAAAAAACCTTCCCAAGATCGATCTTTCATTGGTTCAAAAAGAATCCTGGCAGGATTTTTTAACCAGGGGAATCGCTTTAGAGCTAGAAAATATATCTCCAATTGATGATTTTACTG
>JBHPHS010000010.1:0-25111 GCA_042571305.1 Patescibacteria group bacterium
CAATTGGTGCCAAATCTGATGGAGGTTCATGAAGGGTACCTGCTAAATTTACCTCAGGTAGAGGTTTATCCCGACCGATCTTAAACCATTTAACAAACCAGTAAATTCCCCGCCAGACAATCAATCCAGCAACAGCAATCATCAGGGCAATAATTCCAAAATTACCAACCATTGTTTTAACAGCAAATCCTTTTTCTTGTTTTTGGATATCTGCAAGTGTCAAATTCCCTGCCCTGGCATTGACAAAATTTCCTTTAGGGAAAAGAGCCCTAACTTCAAAAAATTTATTGGCTGAGAGATTATCAGCTTGAAAATCAATTTCAGAATCTGAAACTATATTAATTGTTCCATTTAAAGGTCCATGGCCATATGCCCAGATCTGATCACCGGGAGAGGATATTGGAAGAACAATTTTAGCATATACTTTTTCGGTTGCTTTGCTCCATCCATCCCCTATAAGCTGCCAGTAAAATTCCGATGTGTCTTTATGAGAGGTAATTGCGTTTTGAATATGGTATTTAAAAGTAAAGATCTTTTCCTCATCTGTCGCTGAGTAGTACCACCTAAGATAAAGTTTATCCTCACTTTGAGATAATTCGTAAGTTCCCACATCTCCCGAAGTTGACTGAGAATAATTTTGTTCCTCATCTGAAAGAGTAACTCCCTCAACTATATAGTTCTCACAAGGCACACCCTTCTGGCATTTTGCCTTAAGGTCAATCCACTCATCTGCCCAGGAATAACTTTCAGAAAAATAATAGTGACGAGTTTCTGTGATATCCGCCGATCCGTCGAGATTTAGCTGGACATTAATGTCGGCAGAGCGGATCCAGTAATCTTTGGCAACTACCTCTTGGGAGAACAAAAAAAGAAAAACAAGAGTGGAGAATACGAAAACGAGATATTTTTTCATCATTTACTACACGGCAGAGGTTTAAACCCCAACTTAGTTCTTAATCAGTCTGAAAAAGGCTCCTAGACCAACAGAGGTAAAAAGAAGCGAGGTTAAACCGCTCACCACAGGAATACTTTTAAGAATAAAAAATAGAACCAGTCCCAAAACAAAGTTTGTATAGATATTCATCTTCTTCCAACCAAACCGATTTGATAGCCAAGCTCCTAATGCTAAGCTTGATACAAGTTTCGCTAAATAAACAGCAATTCCGAATAAGGCCAATACAATCATAGAAAGAGATGCACCAACCCCCGTAAGCATAACTATAAATGCCAAGGGAACTGTTAAAACTAAAATCAAAAACCCAATTCCCAAATTCGAAAAAAGTGATTTTGTTACATGGTTTATCACCACATCTACTCTCTTAGAAAATATTTTTATAGCCAAAACTCCAACTAACAATGCTCCTAAAAATGAAACTGCCAAAAAGATTCTTCTGAAAGCACCTGAGGCTTTGAGAAACCCTGTTTTTGCATCTTCCATTCCTGTAATTGTTTTAACACTTGGTTTAATCTTTTTTACACTTCCGGAAACAGTAGAGCCCTCTGGTAAAACCAAATCATCCTTACCATCTTCTCCAATCGAATAGTAAAAATCTCCGGCAACTTTAGTGTTATCACCAACTTTAATCTCTCCTGCACCTATTCTTACTTCACCACCCACCGAAGAGTCCAAACTAACATTACCTGCTCCTGCAAAAAAGTTTCTACCGACACTGGCTTTATTATTAACAATCCCAGATCCCACCAAGAGAGATCCTCCGATAGTAGATTCTTCATCAATATTTAAAGATCCTGAACCTACCAGCAAACTATCTCCAATTGAAGCCTTTTGTACCGTTACATTTCCTCCACCAATATATACATCGTCTCTAACCTTTCCTGTTAAGGTAACAGAACCACCCCCAATAAGAAGGTCTCCGTTAATCAGACCATCAACTTCTACCATTCCAGCCCCTACATACACATCTCCATTAACGGTCCCTAATATTTCAACACTTTCTGCCCCGATAAATAAATCATCATTAACAACCTCATTAGAAGAAATTGTAACTGCACCTTTATCCTGAACAATTACTTTCGCATAGGTATTGGGGACAAAAACAAACAAAGCAAAAACAAAAATGAAAAGTCCAATAGCTAACTTTTTCATACCAAAATAGTACCATAAAAAATAATGTTGTCCAATAGAAGTTTTAGAGATACTCTTCTATATTTTCTTTGTGTTCTTCGTAAGTCTTTGCACAATGTATTTCTTTTCCTTTGTCATGAAGATAGTACAAGCACTCAGTTTCTTCTGGATTAAGAGCTGCGTCAATTGCATCTATACTTGGGCTACAGATAGGAGTTGGGGGAAGACCTTTGACACGATAACTGTTATACGGTGAGTCGCTTTGTTTTTGGTCTAAATTAATATTTCCCCACCAACCCCCGTCTTCGTTTTTACCCAAGGTATACTGCATGGTTGCATCAATTTGTAAAAGCATACCCTTATCTAACCTGTTCCAGATAATTCCAGAGATTAATTTCATATCTCCCGTTCCAGCCGCTTCTCTAGCAATAAGAGATGCAATTTTTAGCCCCGTTGTCCATTTGATGTTTCTGGCAATAAACTCATCAGCAAGGGGAGTAAATTTTTCATTAAAACGGTTTATAAATCTCTGAGCTACTTCAACTTCCGACTCATCAGTCGGAATAAGATACGTATCGGGATAATAAACTCCCTCAAAATATTCTGACTTGTCAGATTTATAAAGAACACTCCACTCATCAAGTACCTCCTGATTCCAACCTAAAGCTTCTGCAAGTTTTTCTCCAACTTGTTCTTTGCGTGCACAAAAAGAAATGGTAACCCAAACCAAATCCGGCTTAGCAGTAACCTTTTTTAAAACCTGCCAAGCATTCATGTTTTGGCCTAATCTATACCCTCCTGGTTCAATAAATTTACCAATAAAGAAAGTGTCCAAGATAAATCTGAAAGCCCCTTCACTTTTGATAAACTTCTGCTCACCTAGTTCATGAACAGCATCAAAATCAATCTTACCTTGCGGCACTACAAATACCTCTACTTGATCAGATGATCTAGTAGGACCAAGAAAAATCCAAGCAACAACCAACAGGGATAAAACAAAGGAAGAAAAAATGAGAAAAAATTTTAATAACTTGCTCATATCAGATCAATACTTAAGCAGTAGAACATTTTATCACTATTTCAAGAGCAAGGTATCTGCCCTAATTAATTTAATGTTAATGCAAAAAATATTTTATTTAATCTAAGAGGGCCTATCTTGTGGCATATCTCCCGCGTTGATTCGATAATTAACCGATTAGAGTGAAAAAAATCAACCCATTCACACTTTCTACGATGTGAATTTGCCTCAGGCCCGCTAACCATTCTGTCAAAAGCACGAATCGCAAATTGCTCCTTTGCATTTCTTCCCCTTTCGTCTTCTTGAATTAAGATTACTCCATTGGGGTTTAATATCCTTCTTAACTCTGCCAAGTAACTAGAATGCTCCTCTAAAGGTATGTGGTGAAACACTGATGTCGCAGATACATAATCAAAAGCTCCATCAGGGAAGGGAAGATGGCTTCTTGCAACTGCTAAATTAGGGAATGTAACATCTCTCAAATCTTTAACATCAGTACCAATCACTTTTAAACCCGAATCTTCAAATCTTGATGCAAGCACACCAGGCCCTACACCAAATTCATAGAGCTTTTGTCCTGGTTGAAATCCCGTACCACGAAATAATCTCAACATTTCACTATAAATACCGAAATAAATACCACTTCGGGTTTTTTGATGCTCGATACAAAGTGATTTCAATCCGAAAGTTGGAGTTATATCAAAATCCTCAAGTATATTTTTAAAAGTCCTCGGAAAAAAAGCTCCTCCACCTGAAACATAAGCCTCGATAGCCATATTATGGGCACATTGTAATGCAGTTCTGTCTGAAAATGCAAACTCTAAGAAGTTTCCGTCCATTAAGGTACACCAACCTGTCTGAAAACTTACTACCACTTAATGTCTAATCTTGCTGAGCATACAGGTCTGCCCCCATTCTATCATTATAAGCAATGTCTCACATTGAGGCTAAACGAGACAAATGAGACAGTATGGAGAGGGATTGTTCAAAATCGAAGTGATGTGGTTTGATATATTAATTTTTATCCTTTGTTGGTTTCTCCTTTTTTAAAGATTCAACCGATTTTTTAGCCAACTTTTCCAAATAAATATCAGTGTATAATTTCATCCCAAAAACTTCTGTTAATGTTATTTCTTTCGATGTTTTTTTGTCTGCTGATTGTTCTTGCTCTTCTCCCCATTGGAGATATTCATCAAGGTTTGTAAAATCCCCAAGCTTTATAAATTGTTTATGAACTGCTTTTATAAAATCTGACTTACCATCCCAATCACCAGATATGCGAAAAGCATTTTTTAATGCCTGGAAAAACTGAGCAAATGCGTTTAACTCAAAACGTAAATGAATATCGTTTTTAGCCAAGAACGAAAGACCAAGCACATAATCATTAAATGGGACACCCTCTTCCTTACCCTTAACCTTTGTTATGTAATAAAAAAGCATACTAGCCCTTCCAAGATCAGAGTCCTTTAACACCCATCGTAAGTCTTTGAAATTCACTGTCAACTCTGGTCTTTGCTCAACTCCCATCTTCATGTTTCGCTCAAGATCCCACATATCTTCATAAAACCGCGATCTATCTTTGGGAACATGCCACCAAAAAAATCCTTTAGTTGCTATATTAAGAGCTGTGACAAAAGCACGAGCCATCCCCCAACCAATAAACCAAGTTGCTTTAATATGGGTCGCTTTTGGGAGATAAAAATCACAGATTAGATCACGTTTATCATCAGAATTCAACTTAATGAAATCAATATTCTCGTTCCATTTCTTAAGTTCTTTATTTCGGATAGAGTGTGATTCGCTGTTTATCCTTATTCTTATCTTATATTTAGGTTTTTTTGCCTCTTTACCTTTTGGTTTTTCTCTATGAAGTTCTTCCTCGACAATTTTTCTTATTTTTATGTCGTTTTCATCAAATTGTTTCTTAAGCCATGATATCCAGTTACGAACATTTCCAAACTTAATCAATTTCTCCTGAGATTTTCTACCAAAAATTAATGCTCTTTTTTCTGCATCTTCAGACGCCTCTATAAACCATCCGATCTCTTCTTTGTTTATGTTTGGGTCATTTGGATCGATAAAATTCTTGTTTTTTTCCATTCCGATCCTTGCCTCTGCAAGGCTAGTAACATTGTCAGCTTCTTTTTGCGAAATCTTGGTTTTTGGAGAAGTATTGTCGTCAGGATCAACATAGAGAGAAATCAACCTATTTGCGTGCAAAGAAGTAGCAAGTCCTCTGAATTCATCAATCTGCTCTCTGGTGATTACATTCTTTGCAAATGAAGGCCCCCACAACGCCCAGAATAGTTTTTTAACGTGATTTTCGTATATATTGCTTCCAATTGGACTTTGTCGTTTATTTATTCCTGCAGCCAATTCCATACCTAGAAGTTCTGCTTTGCCTATTTCTTCAAGGGCTAAAACCGCCAAATGATGTTGAATATGGTGCAATTTCGACACTCTCATTTTTTTGGCACCCTTGACAAGATCACTAGCATTATCCAAGCAAAGATCCCGTATTTTTTCAAAATCGTTTTTTGTTTTTGTGTTTTTATTTGAATTACTCATGTATTGATACGTATCACGACCTAATCTATTTATCTCTCGATCCGACAAACTTCACCTTAATTTTTGGCTTTTTTGGATACTTCTTGAAAAATTCCTTGTTTTCTTTTACCAAGTAAACGGTACAGTAAGTTGTTCCATCTTTTCTTTTAAGATCTCTGCCATTAAGTATTCCTTTTCTCCTTAGCTTACCTCGTGTTGCTGGATGTAAACCATAGTCTGACTGTAATTGCCATTCCCTAATCCATACTTTGTTATCGCTGTCATAAGTAAGAGAGGGAATCACCCTCTTTTGAATATTCCTCCAACAGTCTTTGCATCTTAAGCCTTTTAGATTCCACCAAATCTCTGGACCAGGATGGTTGTCTCCACAAATTGCACAGGTATAGTAACTTGAAGGCTCGTCTTCAAGAAAAAATCCTTTTATCTTCTCTTTTTTGAGTTTTAATTTTCTCCTATGTTCTCTTAGCGCTTGTTTGTATAAAATATCAAAAAACCCAACCAATCTTTCACCCTGTTCCCTAGCTTCCGAGTTAGTTAAGTCCTGACCATATTCCTTCTTAAAAATATCTTTGAATTCCTTAATCGCTTTATCAGATAACATAACTATTCATAAAACCAATCCCAACCTGGATTATCTACTTCAACAATTTTGCTTTTAAGCATTTTATAAACCCCGTCTTCTTCAACTGTTTGCCAAGTGCCTTCGTAATAGTGCATTTCTGCTTCACCATCAACCCAATTCTTTGTTGAGAATTTTACAAATGCAGTATCTTTTGTATCTTCATATTTTTCAGCTTTGATTACATCAACATCCAATATATCCGTAAATCTACTTGTCCATTCTTCAAAGTTTGTTTTTTTAAGATATTCATCGCTTAGAAGATTGAACCCATCCTCCATCCTTCTAGCCTTTAGATAAGTGTAGAATGCGTTAACTGCATCTTCTGGAGAAAGCGAGGGGTCAACCTCGATCTTTGTGATTCCTTGATCTGTGAAGCTAGGAATCAATGCCTTAGCGTCTGCACCTGTAATAAACAAGGATAGCCCAGCGAGGCTAATCGTATTTACACCAACTACTTGACCACACTGATCTGAAATGGGTCCGCCACTCATTCCCTGAACTAAACTGATATTTGTTTGAATGTAGCCAACTGGTGAAGTTCTTGGTTTCCTAAACTCCACAAAGTTACCTCGCATAACGGTTGCTTTACCGCTTAATTCCGTGCCCAATGGATATCCAGCTGAGACAAGTGGTTCTTCTTCATAAAAAGATACTTCGTCTGGTAACTCGTGTACAAGATCAGGAAAATGTTTTTCCGTAAAGAGTAAAGCCAAATCTGCATCTTTATTACCCAGGATCTTAGTTGGTGTTAAGAAGTCACCATTTGGAAGAATTACCTTTGGACTTGGTTCGTCTGCAATAACATGGAAGTTCGTCAGGATTTGATTATCAGCCACAAAGAAACCAGATCCTTCAGAGTATCCACCAACTACTCTTACTACCGAATCTTGAAGTTCTTCTCTGATTCCGATAGAGCAAATGAATTTGCCCCACCAACCATATTGTCTTTTGAGATAATCACCAATAACGAAAAGTGAAGCAATGAGGTATAAACCAATAACAATTATTACGATTGATTTAAGAAAGTTCTTGAGACTTTTAAAAGGAAAAACAATGCAATCAAAAATAAGGCCGATAAAGGCAAGAATTAGTTTGATTAAGAATTTAACCAAGTAGTACGCGGAATAAGTTAGAAGCTTAATAGGAAAAAGGTATATGGGGAAGAGGAGTTTTTTAAAATACGTCCTGAAACCATTTATCAGATTACTCCAAAAAGATTTAATCTTGATCGCTAATTTTCCAAAATAATCAGTTTTCATTTTTTTAATACATATTCACCATGACCATGTTTCATAAATTTTTCATTTGAATTCAAAATAGCTAGAATATTCGCTTCTTTAGTGTCCTTGTATTTTTTTACATAGTTATAAATTTGCCTCCAATGTAAGGGCCTCCCGGATTTCTCAAGAATCTCTTCAACCAAAACAGGAGTCATCTCCTTGCGTAATCCCCATTTTGTTAATCCGTATGTACCCCGTACACCAGTATGGGAAAATTCCACATTTTCGATTAATATTGAGTGTACCCTCCTCACGTCCAATCTTTTATCACCCATTAGTCTCAAAATCGCATTAACTTCTTCGCAAATTTCGGTGAAATGAAGTGGGGTATTCTCATTCGACAATATATCAACCATGTGATTTCTCCAATCTCTAACACTAGGATGGGAAGAATATAAGCCGAGTTTATTGGGTAATTTTTCTTCAATTCTGGGATCAAGACGGCAAAGCCGAAGAATCAATTGACTCAAATTTGCATTATTTACAACATCGTAATATTTTTCCTTAAAATGGGTAATGATAACCTCTATGGGTATTAATTTCTTTTCGTTTTTTATGAAATCATAAATTTCATCGGTTAATTTAGAAATGTTGGTTTTGGAAATTATATTTTTAGGAGCATAAAGATTAACGTCTCCTATCCGGTTTTTTTGAACCCAACCAATATCTGATAATAAATCCAAAAAGGAGCTCCCGTCATAGCTCGTATTATCAAAATATTTTGGGACCAGACTGTCTGCTTCATAATCGGAAAGAACTATACCGTTTTTGTACATCATTTCTTCCACCAATCCAATCGTTTGTAATCTACCTTTCGTGCTGGGATGTTGTATTTTTTTAACAGCCCTTTTTTGGATTTGTCTTATTCTCTCCCTTGTAACTCCATAGCTCTTACCAATCTCTTCCAATGTTTCTTTTTCACCAGTTCCAAGACCATATCTTCTCTTGAGAATATCCATTGACCTGAAATCTTTCGCTCTCTCGATCATAAGATCTATAAGCATATTTCTCGGAATTTCAATTTCCTTGATCTCATCAACAATTTCCTCTTCTGCTTCTCGAACTTCGGATCTAAATTCGAAGCTAGCCGTATTCAATAATGGTTGCATGATTGTTTTTACATGTTCGAGAAATTTTATGGATTTTGTACCGAAGTTACGGAATTTCATCATTTGTTCCGATGAACAATCATATAAATCGGATATAGTCTCAATACCATTCATCTTGAGAGTATTTTCTGTTCTGGTTGGTAACCCCAAAACTTCTATCGGATCTGTAGCGAACAATTCGGCGGGTAAAGAAGACTTATTAATTTCCAAAATCGTTGCTGTTGAATACTTCAACTTTTTTGGTATGTCTGAATGGTGACTTATGGTGTTTCCAGAAAAAGCAGGGTCGTCAAAGTAGGGAATCAGTTTAATACTTCGTTTGTATGCCATCAACAACCTTGCGGTTTGTTTACCAATACCCTTAATTTTTAACAACTTGTTTCGTTTTAATTTATAAAATTTTCCTACTGTTTTGACCCCGCTATTGATTAATATCTGCTTGGATAAAGGAGGTATGTTTAAAACTTCCAACGATTCCGTTCTCGAAAATACATTATTGTTTTGCATTGTAGTGGTTTTGGGCAGACAGATTTTGGTTGCCTATTAATAGCTTTTGAATTTTACGTTCATGAATAGCTTGCAATACTACAGCCAAGCATTGCGTAGGTTGTTCTTTAATTTCGTCTTTCCAAAACCTGATTACTTTCCATCCACTCTTTTCCAAACTTCTGGTAACAAAACGGTCTCTTTTAATATTTTTTGAGATTTTTTCAAACCACAAGTCGTTATACTTTTTACCCTCCCTTGCAAATTGTTTTCCGTGCCAAAAATCGCCGTCGCAAAATATGGCAATTTTATAACCTGGAAATGCGATGTCAGGTCGACCAAGAATCTTGTAATGCTTTCTGTATCTTAATTTGTTATCCCAAAGAATTTTCCGTAACTTTCGTTCTATATCTGTATCTTTACTCTTAACTTTAGACATTAGTTTCTTTCTTTTTGTTACAGTAATCCTATCCATTTATTTGTTTTGTAACGTTTCTATTATCTTTTCCGAAATTGTTTCTATTACAGGAATTGCCACACTATTACCGATTTGTTTCATTCTCTGGTTGTATGACAATTGATCGGGGAATATAAACTTACTGGGAAAGCCCATCATGGCTTTTGCCTCGTCAACAGTAAGCTTGTGTGGTTTTCTTCTTTTAAGATTGTCTTCAAAAAGCAAATATGAATCCCAATTTCTCCTGTCATTTACCCAAACTTTATTTTTATCAATTCTAATATAAGAGTCGGAGGACAGATTATGTTTCTTTAACCAATCAGTACTTTTATAAGCCGAATCCGTACCACCTTGTCTTATGGTTCGACCCACACGGTTTGGCCAACCCAATCTTTTTATATCGGTTGCATTCCATTTTTTATCCAAATTTCTGAAAAACTTAGAAAGCGTGATCGGCTCTTCATATTTAGGTTCAGGCCACCAAGATTGGTCTGGGGCTTGGGGCAATATGTCTTTTCGAAAACCAACCATGTAAACTCTCGCTCTATGCGTTGGGAGACCAAATTGTGAGGCTTTATATATATGAATCGAGATTGGATAGCCAACTCTATCCATTTCATTTTTAATAAAATCAATTAATTTCTCGTTATCCCCGTTATTAATATTTAGCAGGTTTCTTACATTTTCCAAAAAAATGACTTTTGGTTTTTTTTCATGGAGAATCTGCACAATATATGTGAACAGAGTACCACGATGGTCTTCTATGCCTTTCTTTTTTCCGGCAACACTAAACGGTTGACACGGAAAACCAGCACAGATTATATCGACATCTTTGGGAATAGCATTTCTAACAGAAGGATCTTTGATATCACCAAGTAACTTAGTGCCTTTGAAATTTTTCGAATAGGTAAGACATGCCTTAGGGTCAATATCAACTGCAAGAGCACATTCAGCCGATATGCCAAGTTTTCTTGCGGCGCGTTTGACTCCCAAATGGAAACCTCCAATACCTGCAAACAAATCTATAAAACATATTGCATTATTATTTTTTTTCTTCATTGTCTCTAGATTTTATTTTGTCGACTTCATCAACATATGATTTAAATATCGATTTGATCTCTTCTTTGTTTAAACTGGCCAAAATTTTATAACCCGAAACATAGTTGGATTTTCTCATTAGAAATCTCACTTTTTCTTCTTTATGTGTAGAAAAATGAGATTTGTTTTCGATAACAAATTCCAAAAGTGCATGTACAAACTCTTTGTTTCTTCCTTGCTTCCCAGGAAGCAAATGCCTTGTGTAGTCCAACATTGAATACAATTCTTCCGTAAGTTCATATGGATTTTTTCGCTTTTTATCGTATGTAAGGTAACCGCACCACCAGAACGAAGATATATCGTTTCTCAATAAATTTTTTGCACTAATCCCATCCACAAACCAGTGCCTTATAATGTATTCACTTTTTTTACCCTCTGGCTGTTTCTCAACAGGCCTTCTTTTTCTCATATATGACCAAAATGGTACATGGGTAAGATAAACCCATATTCTGTAATCGGTTGCTTGGATGGGATCCATATCTCTAAGGGCTTCGTAAATAATTTTGCAATTATCGATATCATGGCTACTTCCTTTCTCAGGTAAGACTAAATCAATCGAATTGGGAACGAATATTTGTGGGTTTTCCAAAACATATATGTTCTTAAAATCAAAGAGATCTTTAATATAGTGCTCCGAACCAGCTTTACTACAAGCCGATTTTCGTAAATTTTCAATGTAGTGACTACTGAATAATTTTTGTTTTATCATATATTTAATCGGCAATTATTTCTTCTAACTCTTTGTTTTGTTTTTCAATTGCCTCCAATAATCTATTAATTGGTTTATCCAATATTTTTTGAGCAATTCTTACGATATGTTCTTGATCTGCCCAATCAAGCTGTTTAAGTTCGACATCGTTTTCCCTACGTAAAAGTAGATATTCATACCAGGAATAATTTTCGTAATCCTCTTTTTTATTCGGATCGGCCATTTGATTTAATGTATAGATTAAAGCTGGAAAAACTATTGAGGAATGAAATACAGGAGATATGTTTTCGGTGTTAACCAGCAAACAATATTTTTTGTAGTCTTCCTCCGAGATCATCACTATTATTTTATCTGGCGATAATTGAATTGATATATTTCCGTCTGAATCAGGATCCTTTTTAATAGTCATAAATGATTTAATTGATTTCAGCGATGACCAATCCTTTATCGCAAACTGTTTTGTTTCGCCACCATAAGCAATGACATCTCCTTTTTCTATGTCAAATACCGAACCCTCGTAGTCGTAACTAAAACTGTCGTTTGTGTAATCGGAAACATGAGAAGCCGATATTATAAAAAATGTGACATCAAACCTGTTCCTCAAAAATTCCTGTTGGATCTTAATATCTTGAGAAAAATCGTTACTTAAAAAACACTTTCTGTAAACTGTGGCGGGGCAGTTCACTTCAACACAAAATTGAGCCTTTTTGTCGTTAATTAATTTTTCTATAGCATCATTCTTTAGTATATGGTCGATTTTAAAAATAAAATAATCTTCGGTTGGAGCAGCCTCGATATTCGGAGTATATTCTCCAGATATATCGTCGTTCAATCCCAATACTGGATGTGGTAAAGATAAATTAAGAATTTTCATAAGCTGTTATATTTAGGGAATACCTCTCCCCAGTACTGAAATTTAATCTCAATTTAAGAAAACCTTTTTTGTCTAGAATAATGTTTCTGACTTGATTACCTTCGAACTTAACATTTTCTCCAAGGATAGAAGCTTCTTTAATATCTACTGTATCGAATGCAGTATCCGTTCCTGCCTTCACCTCAATATCAAGCTTCTTGTTTGCTGGGCCTTTTAGTAAAACATAGTGGAAATAACGACCATCGTCCTTCTGCGCATAAGTTCGAAATTTTATATTTTTAAATATTTTCTTCCCACCTTCACCCTCTTTACCAGATTTATTTCTACCATCGCCATTTCCCCCGTCTCCGTCATCCAAGATAATATCTTCGTCTCCTTTTGTTCCTGTTGTGACTAATTTTTTCTTAATGGGAATATGCTTAAAGACAGGTAAATCTTCCTTATCCTTTTTCTGTTGTTTTTCTACAGGACTTTCCTCATCGGTCAGATTTCCAAGACGATTCCCCTCGGATGACAATCCAGGCAAATCATCCTCACCCTTGATTGATAAGTATTTATCCAAACCAGGAATTTCCTGATACTCGCTATCTTGTATCTCAATACTGCTTATACATTTTTTTATAAATTCTTTTATTTCTTTATCTGCTTTTTCTGCCTGTTTCTCATACTTTGTTGTAACTGCATTTTTCTTTTTCCACTCATTATGTTGTGGGTTTTCCATTGCCCTAAGTATTTCGCTACCTTTATCATCAATACATGCAAACACTCCCACAAATCTTTTAATAGACGCAAACTGTCTTTTTTCGATTACCATCCCTGTCTTACGATAGAAAGCAATTTTGTTATTGAAGGCGGAGTTAAAATATAAGAATAATTTTATCTTTCCCAGTACGGGAAGTTCTTCCTCGAAAAGTTGCCCGTTTTTGTATGCCATATAATAGGGAATTGGACATGGATAGTCCTTTCTATCCTGTAAAAATGGGCCATCGTCGTAGGAATCATAATATTTGTTTAAAAATTTTTCTAAATTATCCTTATTTATAAGCATATCTCCCACTTTAACTTCAAGATAATTTTCCGATAAAGCAGGCCAAAAATTGTTAAGAACGGATTTTATAATATCGGATTCCCAATATTGCCCACCCTTGAAATCAACAATATAGATATCCGTTCCCTGTTCTTTTCTTCTAAACAATTCTGGAATAGCGCGAGTTTCCCTTACTGGTTTTTGTGATTTATGACCAAAAGACCCATTACCTTGCCTTATAATTCCTTTGTCATCAAAGCTGGATAGCCTCAATTTGCCTTGAAAAACTACCTGATTCTTGTCAAATATGCTTGAAAAGAAAATCATCTTAAAACCAGAAGCACTGAAATATGCACCCTTACCTAAACCAAAAGATCCCCCAAGGCCTCCCTCTTTTGAGCTGGCACCTACCGCCTTACAAAAATTGTAATAATTCCCCGACACTTCATGGTCGCCTCCACTCAATCCAGTTGTATTAAAATCACTTATTTTTAATATTGGGAGCAAAACATCTTTACTTATCTTGTTTATGGCTTCATTGTAAAACTTCACACTGTTCATGTTGTTCGAAAAACGGTCTCGACATTTAATAAGAATGTTTTTCAGTTCGGAGACATTGACCAGCCCTGAAGCACGTATTTTGGAAAGTGTAAACTCTGTTCTTGCTGGAGAAGAATTATTAAGTTTATTGTCAATAATATTTTGTATCGACTCCCGAGCTAAAAAGTATGGTATGTCCCCTTTAAAACTAGTTGTAACGGGATCGTTAAACCCCGTTTCGTCTCCTCCTCCTGTGGGGGCGAATTCATAGTTTAGTTTATTTTTACTCATAACTTAAATTTTACCCTTTTAACAAAAGTAAATTTTGATTTAGCGTTTTTTGTATTATGGTCGATGGCATTGAAGATTCTCCTGATTTCATTTTCGGTGTAATCATAGGAGCTTCTGTTTGAAAGATTCCCTAAAAGTCGTAAGTCGTTTAGTATTCTATTTACCCTTTTTGTGGCAAGTCGTTCGAATCTTTGTTTTCTTGTTTCACTCATAAGCAACATTTTACACCTATGAGTAACAAATGTCAATTGTTATATATAAACTGCACCTGTTACACATTATGTAAAAGGATTATAATATTTATTAATGGGGAATATAACGAATAATGAATCTGAGCATTGGATAACAACTTTTAAAAAAGTAGTTGTTGGTCTCCAAAAGGCTATAAGGGCTTATAAAACTCCAGTTGATCCGTCTGAATATATTTTAGAATATGGAAAGATCGCCTTAAATACGGATACTGGAGTTCTTGGATTTGGACAAAAAGAAATACGCTTAAGACCAAATGATAAAGTTTTTAAAATAGTTAAATTGCTGATTATGGCAAGGGGTGGTGTTGTAACGTACGAAAATCTGATTGTTTCTCTGGGTTTACCTAACAAGACCCCAGTTGATAAAAAGCAATCAAAAATAAGCATAGGAGCTTCTGTTAGAGACTTACGAAGGCGACTCGATATCAATTCAAATAATTCCAAAAAAACCAACCCCTTCATCGCTACTGGCAAGGGAATAAAATTGGCCTTCCTAACCAAATAAAAACCCCACGCTTTACCACGTTTTCTCTCGTTTGACCGCAGTGGGGGTGCTTTTCATAGAATATTGGTATGGTTACCAAACTACAAATTGTCGAAGTTGATGTCAGTAAACTTATTTCATCCGATTACAACCCTCGCAGGTGGAATCAAGAGTCTGTTGTTGCATTAACAGAAAGTATTGAAAAGTTTGGATTAATTGATCCAATTATTGTTAACTCTGCTTCCAATCGTAGCAATGTTGTCATTGGAGGCCACTTCCGTCTCAAGGTAGCAAAAGATTTGGGCCATAAAGAAATACCTGTCGTTTATCTTAATATCCCCGATGTTGAAAAAGAGAAAGAATTAAATCTACGCCTTAACAAAAATACAGGAGATTGGGATTACGATTTACTAAGTCAATTTGACGAAAACTTTCTTTCCGGCCTTGGATTTTCATCAGAAGAATTAGACAGTATTTTTGATATAGAGATCCCAGAAGATTTTAACTTAAAAAAGGAACTGGAAAAACTCGACATCAAAAACATCAATGTTCAAAAAGGTGATATTTACCAACTTGGGGCTCACAAACTGATGTGTGGAGATTCTACGATTGAGGGTGACGTGTTAAAACTTATGGGCGATCAAAAAGCTGATATGTGTTTTACCGATCCACCCTATATCCTCAACTACCTAAGGGGTGGTAAAAGACACGGAAATCCGACCACGGGTTTTGGGGCCAAGAAAAACCGTCGCTATTTGGAAACAGATGTATTACCTCCTGATTTTACTGAGAAATGGATGGTCAATATCCACAAGGTTGCCAAGGAAAATTTCCATATTATTGTTTACGAAAACTGGAAAAACCTCAAAACAGTCTGGAATGAAATGGAAAAATACTGGCAGGTAAAAAACATGCTCGTTTGGCATCTTCCAAACCGTATGCAGGGATTTGCAGCTCGATACAAGTTCTTCTCAAAACACGATATTGCAATGCTTGGAAGTAGTGCGGAAGCACAAAGTCTGAACTTGAAAGAAGATCAAAGCCTATTACAAAACGAGTATGAAACAGCTCTTTATGCCATACAGGGAAAGCCCCACTGGGAGCCGTATAAGAAAGGTAATAAATACTGCCCAACTGATTTTATAGAGTATAAAGCGGCCGATGAAAAGAGTTCCGGCCAAGGAATAATCTTTGGTACCAAACCGACAGAGATTCTTATTCCTTATATCAAAATACTTACCAAACGAAATGATTTGATCGTAGAGCCTTTCGGTGGATCTGGAAGCACTATGATTGCCTCCGAAAAACTCAAAAGACGTTGTTTTGTTATGGAAAAATCCCCAGTTTACTGTGAAGTAATCAGAAAGCGCTGGGAACATCTAACTGGTAAAAAATCAAAGAAATTATGACCGATAAAACCATTCAAACCAGAATTGAGGGAAACAAAGAGTTAATCATTGAAAAACTAAAGACCCTTCCTGTGGTACAAGTGGTTTGTCAAAAAACCGGTATTAGCAGGGCAACTTATTATCGCTGGCGAAAAAAAGACAAAGACTTTGCATTAAAAACCGATGATTCCTTGCTTAATGGAAGACTTTTTATTAATGACATGGCAGAATCTCAACTTCTCTCTCAAATTAAAGACCAAAACATGACAGCTATTATATTTTGGTTAAAACATAATCATCCAATATATGGAAACCGACTTGAAATTATTAACAACCAAGAACCAAAAGCCTTAAATCCGCAAGAAATCGAACTAGTGAAAAAAGCTCTTGTATTGGGATCACTAATTAAGCCAGAAGAAAAGGACAATGAAAAACAAAATAGATAATCTACAGAACGAAATAGTCAACAACCCTGAGCTGAGAAAAGAGCTGGCCCGGCAAAATCACTATTGGTTCTTCCATATTTACTTTAGTCATTACGTAAAATACGAAACAGCTCAATTCCAGAAAGAAATTTTTGAATTAACCGAGGATGAGTCAATCAAGCAAGCGGTTATTGTCGCTTTTCGAGGTTCAGCCAAATCTACAATAATGTCCCTGTCCTATCCCATTTGGGCAATGCTTGGCAAACTTGAGAAGAAATTTATTACCATTGCCAGTTTAACCCAATCACAAGCGAGACTGATTTTGTTTAATATCAAAGAGGAACTTGAAAAGAATAAATTACTGGTTCAAGACTTTGGACCTTTTGTAACCTCAGATGACGAATGGAGGTGGAACTCCTTGGTTGTTTCCAAGTTTCAGACGAGAATTATGGCATTTTCTGCAAACGAAAGTATTCGGGGCTACAGACATTCATCCAACAGGCCAGATTTAATTATTTGTGATGATATTGAAGATTTGAATTCAGTTAAAACTCAAGAAGGCAGAGATAAAACATTTCGTTGGTTAACTGGAGACTTAATCCCCATGGGATCACAAGATACGAAAGTTGTGGTTATAGGCAATTTACTTCACGAAGACTCAATTATCATGAGATTGAAAAACCGAATCGGAGACAAATACCAAAATAGTGTTTTTAAATCATATCCTCTGATCAATGAAACTGGAGATGTATTATGGTCCGCTAAATATCCCACTCAAGAAACTCTAGAAAGCGGGAGGGTTAAAATTGGAGATATCGCTTGGAAACGAGAATATTTGTTAACGATAGTTCCCGACAATGACGTTGTAGTTAGACATGATTGGATTCAGTATTATGATGAACTACCAAGCTTAATCAATAATGGTTTCCGTTTTGTAATAACCAGTGTTGATTTAGCTATTTCCGAAAAATCCTCTGCTGATTACACAGCCATGGTTTCTGCCTATGTCTTTGGATATAAAGATAAAATCAAAATATATATTCTCCCTCACCCAATTAACAAGAGAATGGACTTCCCAAAAACGATTGATGCTATTAAGAAGCTTCATCAATCACAAAGAGATGATAATTTGACTAGTAAAATCTTAATAGAAGAAGTTGGATATCAGAGTTCCTTATCTCAACAGTTGGGAAAAGAGGGAATCACGGCAACAGGAGTAAAAATTGCCGGACAAGATAAAAGAGCCAGATTGTCGCAAACTACCAGTTGGATTAAATCCGGAAGGATACTCTTTCCCAAAGAGGGAGCAGATATTTTAATAAATCAGCTTATTGGTTTTGGAGTTGAAAGATTTGATGACCTAGCCGATGCCTTTAGTATGCTTGTTCTTGAATTAATGAAAGACAAAAAAGGAAGAGTACGAGTATGGGGTAGAAATTCTGCGGCCTATGCAGCATTTCACGACCATATCATTTATTGATTTTCACCTCTGGACTTCCCACCCCTTTGCGGTACCCTCCCTTTGATGAGTGAAGATATAAATGAAACAAGGTATTGCTTATACGCACGAAAGTCATCCGAGTCTGACGAAAGACAATCCATGTCTATTGATTCTCAAATAAAAGAAATGACTGAGCTTGCAAAAAAAGATGACTTAAAAATCATTTCTATTAAAAAAGAAAGTCATTCTGCAAAAATTTCTGGAAAAAGACCCATTTTCAATCAACTTACAGAAGATATTCAGAATAGTTTGTATGACGGAATATTAACTTGGGCACCTGATCGGTTAAGTAGAAATGCTGGAGACTTGGGAATGCTGGTCGATCTTATGGATCAAGAAAAACTGATCCAAATCAGAACATTCTCTCAAGTATTTTCCAACAATCCTAATGAAAAGTTTCTTCTTATGATTCTTTGCTCACAAGCAAAACTAGAAAACGATCAGAAAGGAATCAATGTTAAGAGAGGAATAAGAGCAAAATGTGAGATGGGATGGCGACCGGGACCTGCTCCATTAGGTTATATTAATAGATCTTTTGCAGGAGTTAAAGAAATTGCAATTGACCAAGACAGAGCTCCCTTTGTCACAGAAATGTTTAATAGAGCAGCAAAAGGTACAAGCGGAAGAAAGCTTTTGAAATGGTCAACAAAAGTTGGTTTTACTTTCAAATCTGGTAAACCAATCGTACTTAGTCAAATCTACAAAATGCTGGCCGATACATTTTATTACGGAGAGTTCAAATATCCCCTGAAGAGTGGAAATTGGTATAAAGGATCCCATAAACCTCTCACGACCAAAGACATCTTCAACAAAGTTCGTAAGCAATACAAAGTACCTGAAAAGGCAAAATGGGGAAGTAAGTTTTTTGTCTATAAAGGAATATTGAAATGTGCTAATTGCAAATCAAGTGTTATCGGAGAAGAAAGATATAGAGAAAGAAAACATGCAGAACCAAAGCATCACATTTATTATCATTGTTCCCGACAGCGTGATCACAAATGTCATGAGCCTTACGCAACAGAAAAGAAAATAGAAAAAGGATTGCTAAGATTTATTAACTTTATATATATAAATCATCCAAAGAAAATCACCTTAACAGATGCTGTTCGAGAAGATATGGCAGAATTTGGAAAAATAAGGGATGATGCACTAATTCATCAAAATATCAACCCCAAATCGAAACTGTGGGACGTAAGAGACTATGCAGAGCATGTGCTTTACAATGGAGATCCAAAGAAAAAAAGAGAATTATTTAACCTTTTTGACTACCAGTTCTATCTTCAAAACAGGAACGTAACCACACTCAGAGCTCATTGAACGCCCCAACACTGTTCAACAACAGCAAAATTTCTTGATATAATTCTTCTGTGAACATAGAAAGCATTGCTAAAGAAATAATTAAACTTAAGGACAATGAAAACATTGCCAAATCCTATTGGGTAACTTTGACGAACAAAACTGGAACAGCTGAGGGGAAAATTCATATTCCTCACAAAAACAACGACACCTTGATGATATTCGAGCCCGGTTTCCCCGGAGGCGGTTCGGGATATTTTGAGGAATTATTGCTAGAGCAAGTTCTAAAAGACGGGATAAGTGCTTTTGTCATCAGACATGTTGGAACAATAATAAACGGAGAGCATTCTGATAGTTATATTGTCTGCAAAGAAAAACAAACATCAGCTAGCAAAAAAAACCAAATTGTCACTGGAACAAAAAAATCTCATACTATTACAGACTGGCTTGTTGAACCCAAAATTGCTTTGGAGATTCTAGCACCTCATTACAACAAAATTATCTTCGTTGGGCACTCTTTCGGCCCATTGGCAGGATTCACATCTCTAATTGATTTCGTTGAAGAAGTTCCCAAGTATGCAAAAAGGATAAAAAGATTTATTTCTATGGCAGGAACATTAGGTATTGCGAGAGATCCTGAAGGAAGAATGCTTTCTCAATGGGAAGAATATTTGGAGAAAGATTGGAGCAAAGAAAGGGTTCTTATTGGAGACACTATACAAAACAAAGAAATCCTTCATAAAGCCTATCAAAAAGTCCACAAAAATACAGATAAATTTCCAGATCACATAGACTTTATTGCAATACATCCCTGGGGAGATGAAAAATATACAACTGATGAATTGGTTCCAATAGAAGAAAGTTTGGATATCATCACCTCTCTTGAGAGAGGTTTTTTAATTGTAGACAAACTTGAAGTTGGAGATGAAAACCAAGAAAGAATCGCACACGATATGCAAAATCTTAAACCTGCATTTTTCTCGAAAGTCATGAATTTAGAGTGGTTGCCAAAATCTCAAATCTCTGTCCTAAGATAAATCTTTCTTCAAAAAGGTTTTCTGGATAACGAGCGTGTGGTACGAATGTTTGGGAATAAAAATGCAGTTTTGAAGGGAAATATGGGATTTTCTAGAGACCTTGGACACTAGGGTGCCCAAACTGGCTGCGAAGCCGAGATTCTCTCTATAGCCTTAGTGTCCGGAAATAAGTTCTCCACCAAGAAGCATAATTGCCTCTCGCTACATCTCAATCCACCTCTTGAAAAACTATGTTTCCATCAATGACACTTTGTCTATATATCTTAATTTGTTCCTCAGCCATATACATTACATAGGCCGTGAATACCAGTGTGTCGATATTTGTCGGTATCTATCTAGTCCTATGCCACTTTTTGTGCTTTTTATGACTCTTTTCTAGCCTTTTTTCCGCTCCTCTTATGATCCCCTTTTTCTTATCAGAAACGTAATTGTTGTAAGTTTTAAAAAGGTCTAGCCACTGATCAAATGTAAGTTCGGTCGGCTTTTTCCCTTTAATTTTTAGCCTTCCCTCAACAATTTTCTTCTGCTTGTGGCTAAATATATCACCATACGCATCAATTAATGTCGGTTTCCATTGATTAAACCCAAAAATTATAAAATCTCTATAATTTTGGCTAAGTTTGGGGTCAACGAAAGGTTCGTCCCTTTTCCGTATTTCGGCAAGGACTGTGTTTACGTTAGGTCTCGGATTAAATTCTGATCTCTCAATATTGGTTACGATCCTAAATTCAAACCACGGTTTAAGTAAAAGCGAAATTTGTGATTCTTCCTTCTCGCCAGCGAAGCGTTCCAAGGCTTTGTCCTGCATAATTAGGTACAAGATTTCAGGAGAGTTAGAGAATTCCGTTAACCTTTTTATGATATCAGCAGTCATGTTGAAGGGAATGTTTGAAAATACCTTGTAGTTTTCATTGGGAAGCCGCCAATTGAAAAAATCCTTTTCTATTATGGTTACATTTTCTGCATCCTGAAATTGAGTTTTTAGCTCTTTTGCCAATTTGGGGTCCAGCTCAATAGCAATTACCTTTTCGGCAACATCTGCTAGCTGGCGAGTAATAACTCCCTTCCCTGGTCCGATTTCTACGACCAAGTCTTTATTTGAAATATCAGCCATTTCGACAAGTCTCGAAACGAATTCTGGCCTTTTCAAAAAATTTTGTGACTGCCAAAGCTGTCTTCCTTTGTCCATATCCTTTTCCATAACCTGTTTACACTAATATTTTATCAAAATGGGTGCATTTTTCACAAAAAGTGTTATTTTAATGTTTTTTTGTTACATTTCGAAAAGACTATCAAAGACCCTTTCGATACCTTCATATCCACTTTATTGTCTATATCGTAGACGTTTTTTATAAGTTTCGTAGTTAGGATTTTTTGAGGTTCACCCTCAGCTACGACTTGCCCATTTTTTAACAAATAAATGTAATCGCAGTAAGAAATAGTAAAATTTAGATTGTGCATAGTAACAATAGTTGTAAGGTTTAATGATTTTAAAAGCTCCATGATTTCAAATTGGTAACGAATATCTAAATGGTTTATAGGTTCATCGAGGATTAGTGCTTTTGCTCGTTGGGCGAGAGCTCTGGCTATTAATACTCTTTGTTTTTCGCCTCCGGACAAAGTATAGAAATCCCTATTCAAAAATGAGGACACACCCACGCGGTCAAGCGCTTTATATACTATGGAATTATCCTCGGCGGTATCCGGGTCCATAATGTTTTTGTGCGGATTCCGACCCATTTTTACCATCTCATAAACTGAAAAATCAAAATTTTCACTTCTCTCCTGCGTAACTACAGCTAAGTGCTTAGCTGTTTCTTTGTGGCTAAGGGAACTTATTTCATGTTCATTAAGATATATTGATCCTGATGACGGTCTGTGCATGCGGTATATTAAGCGAAGAAGGCTGGATTTCCCACTACCGTTGGGGCCAATTATTCCCGTCAACATACCTTCCTTGGCATCAAGAGATATTGATTTAATTATTTCTTGATCATCAACTTTCCAGCTGACCTTATCTACTTTTATGTTCACTTAAAGGCTCCTTTATAACCGCGGCGGGACCTAATTAGGATGAGTATAAATAGCGGGCCACCTAAAATTGATGTAATTACTCCTACCGGTAGCTCCTTTGGTGCAAAAAGTGTGCGTGCCAGAACATCTACCCAAATTAAGAAAATGCTGCCTGTAAAAAAGGATATGGGTAAAACTTTGCGATGGTCAGATCCTGTTAGTATGCGGACAATGTGAGGAACGATAAGTCCCACGAAACCAATTGTTCCGCTTACAGCTACCATTATTCCAGTAAGAAGAGAGATTATTACGAATAGTTTCTTTCTGAAGGACTGAACGTTGATACCAAGCGTGGTTGCTGTTTCGTCCCCAATTGACAAAGCATTCATATCTCTAGATTCAAGTACAAGATATATTGTTGCTCCCAAGAGGACAATGGCAGGAAGAGTTAGATCGAACCAGCTTGCACGGGCTAGGCTTCCCAGGGTCCAAGCCAGTATCTGTCCGGCCAAACCTCGATTATTTGATGTGAGTGTTATAAAGCTTGTTACGCCGGTAAATACATAACCGACTCCAATCCCTGACAATATAAGTCTGCCTGGAGAGATGTTGCCTCTGTAATTTGAAAGTAAGAAGACTATTAAGAAAGCTACTGTTGCACCGATAAATCCCCCCGCCTGAACACCCAAGCTACCAGCAGCTACTGATATTCCTAATCCGATTGCAAGTACTGCACCTACTGATGCTCCTGAAGAAATTCCCAGTATATATGAATCAGCCAGAGGATTTCGAACCATGGCTTGCAGCGTAACTCCTACAACTGCTAATCCCGCACCAACCAGCATTGCCAAAAGAACTCGTGGGAATCGGATTAACCAAACTATGTTTACAATACCGCTTGACCAGTCGCCTTTATTTACTAGCCCCATCTTGTAAAAAGCGATATTCCACACTTTATAAAAAGGGATTGATACTGGTCCTATTGCTACACCTAAAGTTATAGAAAGAATAAGTAGTATCGCCAGAATGGTAAGCAGGCGTTTGAGATTGAAGTTATTTTGTTGGAGTTTTTTGGGAGCACTTCCGAATTGACGTTTTTTAACCATCAAGCTTTATCCTACATCATTCAAATTTTTCAGGGTAGAGATTCTTTGCTAAATACATCACTCCGTCATCCATCTCCATGCCGGGTAATATGTAAGTCCAGGGAAATACTATATATTTTTTTTCTTTAATTGCGGTTATGTCTGCGAGCTGAGGTAGTGATTCCAAGGTTGCAATGCGGTCCTCGGCACTTTCCCACGGTGTATCATCTATCATAATAAACTTAGGGTCTCTTTCTATTATTGTTTCCCACCCGGCTTCCGGTATCCAGTCATCTTCAACGTCCGATAATATATTTTCAGCGCCCACTGCTAGCATCATTTTTGAAACCATAGCATATTTCCCTGCGGAGAAGGCTGCGTCTGAGCCCCCTCCGTAATAAAATCCTTTTAGTGGTATTTCTATTTGTCCAATCTTATTCTGGGTTTCCTGAATATTTTGTTTCATCTCATCTACCAGTTCTTGGGCTTTATCTCTTTTGTTAAATATGGTTCCCAGATTTAAAATATCTGTATAAGTACTACCAATTGTGGTGCTTGGTTCAACTCCTTGGGCAATACAGGATTCAGTTAAAACATAACTTTTGACTCCGGCATCAGCTAGTTTTTCTGGATTCACCCCAGTTTCATCAGAAAAGTTGTATTCCCATGCACCGAATACAAAATCTAGGTTGTAGCTTAAAATTGTCTCCATTCCGGGCGGAGGCCATGGTTCTCCTTCAACGAAAGGGACCTTTTCCGCCTGTTCTTTATATTGATCTCCTACTTCCACCCCAGAAGTCCAGTAACCCACCATTCTATCTTCCAATTCCAAAGCCAGCATCATTTCCATCATGTTGGTATCAAATGCCATAGTCCTTTCGGGTACCGAATCGAAAGTCACAAGTTCTCCGCAGCTTTCAACTGTAATTGGGTAAGATACGCTTCCAGACCTTTGAGATAAAATGTTTCCTTTGGAGCTCTCGTTTTGTCGGAGCAGAATAACTCCAATCAGAAGAAGGGCGGCAAGAACAGGGATTAAAATTTGTAGTTTCTTTTTGTCCATCCAAGAATATTGTTAGAATAGTAATATTTCCCCCCCCCATAATGTCAAATTTTTCTAATTTTACGCTTCTAAACCTCCGATTGGCAACTTTTTGTTTTGGTGTATTCAATCACGCATGAATCATGAATAATATGAACGAGAAAACTAGAAGAAGTTTTTCGGAGATCCTAAGGGCTGTTCAAGATGTTCAAATATAGGATTGTTTGGTTCGAATCCCTACTAGTCCACTAAATGAGAATTTGAACTCTAGCCTCAACGTCCAGAGAAAAGTTATTTGTAATAAATTTTAGTAGATCTCTAGAAAAGGCCTTGTTTATGGATATCTCTGGAGAATGAGGGTGTGGTACGAATGTTAGGGTAAAATAATGGAGATTTAGAGGAAAACATGGGCTTTTTCAGAAAC
>JBHPHS010000011.1:0-21534 GCA_042571305.1 Patescibacteria group bacterium
TACAGTCAATGCTACCCTCCTTTCTGCGTAAAAAGAAATCTATCTTAACACTTTACATTTTTATTGCTGGAATAGTCGTTGTTCTTCTTGTTGCGATTTCTCTTTATTTATATATAACTGGAAATAAATCTAACGTTCAAAACCTTCAGCTTGAACAACAACTTGCTGATACTGAAAAAGTGCTTCTTGATCTTCAGAACCAGGATCAGGTCAAAGTTAATCTGGAATTAAAAGAAGAAATCGAGAATATCAACAAATCTTTCAAAAACGCCGAAAAAGAATATCAAGAGATTACAGATCTGGATGTCCTAAATGGCAAGACGGAACCCCTTAAGCAGACCTTTGCTACGATATTAAACTACTTAGCTGAGCGCAATTATGTGGAAGCAGATGAGCAATTAAAATTGCTCACAACTGATATTCAGAAAGAAAAGTCAAGAGTCTCACTTCTTTCAACTTCCAGTGTAGGTACTATGATAGAAACAGCAGATCTTCCAGCCAGCAATACTCCTCCTGGGGCTGGTTACTCGCGTCAGGTAGTCTCGGTACTAGACTCAACATATGTGGTTGATATAGTTGCCGCAGATATGGGTTCGACTAGAACTATTGTTGATACGGCAACTGATGGTGACTGTCGTGATAATTGTGCAGTTTTATCGCTGAGTGATTATGTAAGCCGTAATGGTGCATTTGCAGGAATAAACGGATCATATTTTTGCCCCGCAGACTATCCCTCCTGCAGTGGAAAATCCAACACTTTTGACACACTTGCGATGAATAAAGATAAGAAATATATAAACTCTGATAATAATGTCTATAGCACCATCCCAGCTGTCATTTTTCAGTCAGGTTCTATGCGGTTTGTCGGCCAATCCCTTCAATGGGGAAGGGACACAGGAGTTGACGGAGTTTTAGCTAACCAACCACTACTGCTTTCGGGGGGCAATATTACCTTCAGTGGCGGTTCTGATCCAAAACAAGGATCAAAAGGCACTCGAAGTTTTGTTGGTAACAAAGGAAGTATTGCCTATATAGGTGTTGTTCGAAATACGACCGTAGCTGAGATGGCACACGTTCTGAAAGCATTGGGCCTTGAGGGTGCACTTAATTTAGACTCTGGAGGTTCAATTGCCCTTTGGTCGGGTGGTTATAAGGCTGGTCCGGGCCGCAATATTCCTAACGCAATTCTTTTTGTCAATAAATAATTTTCCCATAATTCACAAGAGCGGGAAAAAACATTATATGTTGTCCTTTTTATCCTGGTGTTAGAATTAGAAAAGAAGGGGGTGACTAATTTGAATAAAGGCAATACAAAGTTAATTATTTTGGGAATAATATTTCTTGTTTTGGTAGGGGGAGGGTATGTGTATTACCAAAATCAATTACCAGCAACCTCAATAAACAATGGTTCAAAGGGGGGTGAAGATTCCACACTAATAGACGTTGATAAGATGAGTGGAGATGACATTATGGCTATGGTAATAGACAATGAGAATTCTTTAACTGGCCAGCTGCTAGATGTAAGCGGAGGAAATAGCAAAGGTTCAGCATACCTTTTGAGAAAAGATGGAGTTATTTATCACTATGTAGAAGCCAATCTTCCTGAGCTCGGTTCTGGTTTGGCATATGAGGGTTGGTTGGTTAATAAAACTCCCAGTTTGGAATTTTTCTCAACAGGGGTAATGGATCAGTCAAATGGTGTTTATACTCTATCTTATAGCTCCGATGGAGAGTACCCAGGTTATGATAGTGTCGTTATTACACTTGAAACCAAGGTTGACGCTACTCCAGAAAAACACATTATTGAGGGGGTTGTAAGATAAGATATTCCAGCATTAGAAATCTAGGCTTTTTATTTTTTCCTTAAAGAGGTTATTAAAAGTATCCCAGAGATAAGCGGTGGAACGAACAAGAGTGTTTCGACAAGAAGAATTGTTAGAAGATTAAAGGGAACACTTAGTGCATACCAAATCCCCAAAGTCAAACTGATTGTAATAAATAACAACCCTCCAATTATCGGTTTTTTCGATGAAAGATAAATTAAAAATATTATTGGGGCAGCCTGAATTAAGTGTGACAATCCGGATATGTCTCCTGAAAACAATTCACCAACTGTGAATAAAGCCAAAAAACCCAGTGGAATAATAAGTAGAAACATTGCGGTTTTATTAAAAGAGGTTTTGTGCATTCTAATTAATTGTAACTTAAGTAAATCAAAAAATAAGTTACAATTTTGTTATAGAATAATAATATGATGAAAGTTGCTGTTTCGTTTGTTTCGTCCTTGGTTTGCATGCTTACTATTGACGCAATATGGCTTAAGATTATGTCTAAGGCTTTCTACACTCGTCATATAGGCCAGCTTATGGCGGCAACACCTAGGTTGCTTCCTGCAGGGATATTTTATCTTATCTATACTTTCGCACTAACTTTTTTGGTGGTTATTCCTGCCCTTCAGAACAATTTCAGTTTAACAAAAACATTTGCTTTGGGGGCTCTTTTTGGCCTTGCCGCGTATGCAACTTATGATTTAACAAATCAAGCAACAATCAAAAATTGGCCTACTATTGTTACTGTTGTTGACTTAATTTGGGGAGCACTACTTACTGGAGTAGTTGCTACAGCCGCTTTCTTAATAACAAAACATTTTTCATAATTTCTTCTTAACTGTTTCTATTTGACAAGTATAAATATGTGTTTTATAATGAATAGGTATTCAATATAATTATTGATGATTGGGGGTGATAGATATGCCAAATTTTGATAAAACAGGCCCGCAAGGTATGGGGCCAGCAACAGGAAGAGGTTTCGGCCCATGTGGTTTTGGAATGGGCGGGAGGGGTTTTGGTCGTGGAAGAGGATTGGGTAGATACTTTGGTTGGGGGCAACCTCAAACAAAGGAAGAGAAACTAAAAGCCCTTTCTGATTACAAAAAAGCCCTAAAAGAAGAGCTTGAGGATGTTGAGAAAGAGGAAAAAGAAGCAAAGGGTGAATAATTTGTATTAATATTAAGGCAACTGTATGCCAAGACATAAAATAAAACGCTGTCTAAGGTTTAGCCCAAATGTATATTACTTTAAGCCTCAGGGAATTCCTTTGAGAATGCTTGAAGAAGTTGTTTTAGGGGCTGACGAGCTTGAGGCATTAAAATTGTATGATGTGGATGGCCTTAATCAGGTTAATGCTGCCAGGAAAATGAAAATATCTCAACCAACTTTTGCTAGGGTTTTGGATGGTGCTTATAAAAAAATAGCTAATGCCTTAATTAAAGGTAAAGCTATCCGGATAGAGGCAAAATAGATTAGTAATTTAACTTATTTAATCTTTATTTCGTTGTATAATTTACAATCAATATGAGTATTTTTCAGGCCATTATTCTATCTCTTGTTGAGGGCATAACCGAGTTTTTACCTATCTCATCAACCGGACATTTAGTTCTTGCCAGTAAACTTCTTGGAATTACCCAGACGGAGTTTGTTAAAAGCTTTGAGATTGCAATTCAGCTAGGAGCGATTTTGGCTATAGTTTTTCTCTATTTTCAGGTATTTTTAGGCAAGTTTGGTACTCTCAAAAAGATTGTAACTGCTTTTATTCCCACGGGTATTCTAGGTTTAATATTTTACAAAATTGTTAAACAGTTTCTTTTAGGTAATCTGAATGTGGTTATCTTGTCACTGATTTTTGGGGGGGTTGCTATGATCCTCTTGGAGAATTATTTTGAAAGAAAAAATAATACAAAAAATATTGATAAATTAAGTTTATTTGACTTACTAGTTGTTGGTTTTGTTCAGTCTGTTTCCATGATTCCGGGAGTGTCTCGTGCCATGGCAACAATTTTTGCAGGTATGGGGGTGGGAATGAACAGAAAATCTGCAACCGAATTTTCATTTCTTTTGGCAGTTCCTACCATGCTTGCTGCAACCAGCTTTGATTTAATTAAAGTAGGAGCTACCTTTAGCAGCCAGGAATTTATACTCTTAGGGGTTGGTTTTGTTGGAGCATTTATCTCGGCAATGTTAACCGTAAAGCTTCTGATTAATTATGTTAAAAGCCACACATTTAAAGCCTTTGCTGTTTACAGAATTATTCTAGCTGCTATTTTTTGGGTTATCTTTAGATAGAACTTAGGCGTGATGGTGCTCATCCGCCATTGCATCTTTCTTTGTTTTGTGCACGGTCTTATCTTTATGCTCTGGTGGAGTATAAACAGTGTAGAGCTTTAAAGGCTTGTCGCTTGATGTATTCACCAAGTTATGTTCAACCCCTGCTGGAACAACAATTGCAAATCCGTCCGAGACCACAGTCTCTTCACCGTTAAGAATTACCTTTCCTTCACCTTCATCAATTCTCAAAAATTGATCAACATCTGCATGAGTTTCCATTCCGATATCCTCACCTGGAGCAATACTCATAACCACAAGCTGAGAATGTTTTGCGGTATAGACAACCTGGCGAAAGAACGAATTTGTTAAAGTTGTTTCCTCAATATTTCCTACATATCCCGTCATTTATTATTCACCTCCTTTTAATTTCTTTCTAATCTTAAAGTTTTTTGGGCAAGTGTGTAAGAAGAGAATAAAGTTTCTAGAACGAAAAAGCCCAGTGGAATGAATAAAAATGTACTTATAAGCTGATTTTTCAGAAAGGGTAGGGCGTTTATATAACAAGAAACAAGTCCGGCAAGGTTCTTTGGATACATCCCCCAGGAGTCAAGCAGCCAAACACCAAAGTTTGTCCAAATGAAAAAGAAAAAATTGGAAGATACTCCCATTAGGGTACCCAAACCAATTAGTTTTGAACCTTTGGCCTTGATTTTCGAAAACACAGAAGGGGTGATTAATGCAGGGATCAGAAACCCGCTCCAGGTGAAGATAAATATTTTTGTGTTTCCGATTATTAGGTCGGTTACAACAAGAAGCATCAGAATCGGCCAGAAACTCCATTTTCTTCCGAGGTATGCTGCTGAAATAATCATAGCTGAGGTAACAAGCTCAATATTCGGACCAAAATCAAAAACGGTCCTTTCCAAAAAAGCTAGTATAAAAAAGGCAATTATTAGTTTCTTCTTCATGTTTTTCATTCGGGTTTTATGTATTTCCACTCAACAATATCACCAGGATTAAGAGCCATTGCATCTGCTGCAACCTCTCCTGGTTTTCCGTTTACGAAATAAATCCAAGCCATTTGAGCGTCACCTTCTTTTCCATTAATTGACATAACAAAAATTCCGAAATCGTATTTTTGAGTCTCAAAAGCAATATTGTTTTGGCTGGTTATTGCCTCAAGAATGCTAAAAGCGGTTGCTCCTTCAGCTTCTAAGTTTTCAAAAGTTGTTATATTATCATCACCAAAATCAATTTTTAAAGTAACACCACTAACTATTTTCTGTTCAGGTTGAGGGACAACGCTGTTTGTATTGGTTTTGGTTACAAAAAAAGCACCAGCAAGGGTAATGAGGGCGAGTGCTATTATTAAGTTTTTCTTGTTCATTTTCTGCTCGGAAACAGTTTGGGTTGCTAGTTTTCTGGCTTTACAGTTGCGGCACAGCTTCGGGATTTCACCGATATTCCTTCAACACAACCTTTATACAAAATAGTTTGTATTTTTTATTAGGTCAAGTGCTAAAATGAATGAGAGGTACTGAGAGGAGGTGAGATGAAAAGATGAAAAAGAAAAATGTAGCATTAACCTCACAGGTGTTAATGGCTGGGGCTTTTATTTCTGTTCTTTTGGCGAGTATCGGTTATTTGGGAAGTGATATTTGGTTGGCTTCAACCCAGTGGCTATTGGTTGCTGCAGTAATGGCCCTTTTTGGAGTATACTTGAAGCTTAATTGAACCTGGCGGAGATTGTGCGGTAATTTTGCGGTAATTAGGTTATACAAAATATTTGACAAACGCTTTATTTAATGTTAATTTGCTGCAGTGAATAGAAAAGATATAATCACCGGCTTAATCGTTGTTATTATCCTGGCTGTTGTTATCTTTTTGTTTAAGAGGGGTAAAGACAATCTTCAGGTTCCTCAGGAAACGAATGTCCCTTCAGTTGAGGAAAACATCCAAAGCGCTTTTAATATTGAAATTCCTGAAGGAGTTGAAAAGATGGAGTTGAAAGATATCTCAGGAGGGGATGCAAGCGGTATTGCCACAAAAGATACGGTATTGGCGGATTTACCAGAACCAGGTAGTGGATATTTTTACCAAGTTTGGGTTGAAAAAGACGGAGAACTGACCTCTTTAGGTAAAATGTGGATGGTTAAGGGAGGATATTTGTTCAATGGGAAAATTGATGAACAAAAAGTGGTTGTTAGCAAAGAAAAAGTCCTTGATGCAACTCCCGAAACAAAAATTCTTGAAGGCTCCTTCTAAAGACTCTATACTGTAAGTGTGATGAAAGTTACGGTTTATTCAACAACTACCTGTCCTTATTGCAAAATGCTTAAGGAATATCTTGAAGAAAAGGGTGTTGATTATGATGAAAAGCTAGTTGATCAGGATGATACTGCAAAGGAGCAGATGCAGGGTGTTTCTGGAGGATTTTTGGGAGTTCCGTTTGTGGTTGTAACCAAGGAAGATGGAAGCAAACATACAATATTAGGATTTGATAAAGGAAAACTTGCATCGGTGATTGGATGATATTTGTTAACTACAAAACTTACGAGGAAGGTACTGGTCAAAAAGCGGTTAGTCTTACAGGAATTTTAGAGGAAGTTGCCAAGCAAACTCAAGTTAAAATAATTGCTGTGGTTCAGGTTCCGGATATTAAAGAAGTTGTTGCCTCAACCACCCTTGAGGTTTGGGCACAAAAGGTTGATGCGGTTGAATTTGGTGCACACACAGGTTCAATTATTCCAGAAGCTGTGGTTGAGGATGGAGCAATGGGAACCTTTTTAAATCATTCTGAGAATCGTTTTTCCGACTTTGATGAACTTGCTAAAGCATTAGACAGAGCAAAAGAGGTAGGACTAAAAACTTTAATTTTTGCCAAAGATATTCAGGAGATTAAAAATACTTGTTCGCTAACTCCAAACTATATTGCATTTGAACCCCCTGAGCTTATTGGAAGTAGCGAGGTCTCCGTTTCTTCGGCAATGCCTGAGGTGGTTAAACAAGCTGCAGAAACATCAAAAGGAGCCGGTATTCCGTTGGTGGTTGGAGCTGGAATACACTCAAGGCAAGATGTTAAAAAAAGTTTGGAAATGGGTGCGGTTGGTGTGGCTGTTGCCTCTGACGTTATGAAGGCACAAGACCCTAAAGCTGCGATTTTGGATCTTGCGGAGGGGTTTGAATGAAAACAAAAGTATATATTGGGGCTGATCATCGAGGATACTTCTTAAAAGAAAAAATTGCTAAATGGCTTTTTGAGTGGAAAATTGGCTTTTTTGATGTTGGTGCTGAGAGTTTGGATCTTAAAGATGATTACACCAAGTACGCTTCTGAAGTTGCCTCACTGGTGGCAAAAAGCAAAAATTCAAAAGGAGTGGTTATTTGCGGTTCGGGTGTGGGGGTAGATATAGTTGCTAATAAATTTGACGGGGTAAGGGCTGCAATGGGAAAAACCGCCAAGCAAATTGAAGCAGGGAGAAAGGAAGATGATATGAATATTTTAGTTTTAGCAGCTGAGTTTACCTATGAGGAAGAAGCAAAAGAAATGTTAAAAGCATTTTTAAAAACAAAGTTTGTTGGTAAGGCTCGATATAGAAAACGCCTTTCAGACATCTCCAAGATAGAGGCAAACAACTAACAGTTTTGTTGTAGAATTAGTTATGAATCTGCCTAAAATCACTGACTTAGATGTTTCTCAAAAGAAGGTTTTGCTGCGTCTTGATTTGGATTGTAAACCCGATCCTAATTCTTTTAGATTAAAATCCTCCGAAGAAACCCTAGATTATCTAAAGTCAAAAAATGCTGAAATTATTATTATTAGTCATCGTGGACGTCCCCAAGGAAAATACGATGAAGCCTTAAGTTTAAAACCCTTTCAAAAATATTTTGATAGATGGAGTGCAAAGGTTGAAGAAAATCTTCGTTTTGATCCAGGAGAAATGGATAATAATCCGGAGTTTGCAAAAAGATTGGCAGCCTTAGGCGAGATTTATGTTAATGAATCTTTTGCGGTATCTCACAGAAACGCAGCTTCAATTACTTCTCTTCCAAAACTTCTTCCTCATGCAGCAGGATTTAGGTTCATTCAAGAGGTGGAAAACCTTTCAAAAGTATTTTTAAATCCAACCCGTCCTTTAATTTTTGTTGTTGGTGGATCAAAAAAGGACAAAGTTGATTACATTAAGGCACTTAAGAGTTCAGCCGATAAAATTCTTGTAGGAGGAAGACTTCCTGAATACTTGGGGGACAACACAGTTAGTATAAGAAGTCTTGATGAGGATCAAAAGATGATTGTTGCAAATCTAGTTATGGACAAGGAAGATATTACAATTCATTCAATTGAGAGATTTGAAGAAGAAATCAAAAAAGCAAAAACACTAATTCTTGCAGGACCAATGGGTAAATACGAAGAGGAAGGCCATATGCAGGGTACAGAAAGAATATTCAAAGCGGTAGCGGACTCTTCCGCTTTTAAAGTAGTCGGAGGAGGAGACAGTTTGGTTTTAATTGAGAACTTTAAAATTAAAGATAAATTTGATTGGGTGTCTGTTGGAGGAGGGGCAATGCTCGAACTTTTAGCTAAAAAAACGCTACCTGGGATAGAAGCTCTTTGTTCCTCTTAAGTAAGCTGGTGTTTAACAACTTCAATAATGCCAATGATTATTATAAATATCCAATAGTCTTGAGGTATATATAATATTTTGCGTTTGTGCCAAGGAATCTCTGTTGTAAAATATTTTTTAATTCCCCAAGCTGGATTGAAAACAAACCAAAGAAAATCTTCAAGGGTAAAAAACACCAAAAGTAATTCTAATACAAGGAGTTCGTTTTTAAGATTAAAAGGAAAACCAAAGAAAAACGGTCCGTGGAAGATAAAAAAAGATAGAATCCAAACATACAGATGATACCCATCAACAAGTGTAGGCCAGTTAATAATTTTCTTAAAAGGGTTTTTTATTCTCCAGGTGGGCAGGTTTTTTGCCCAGCCTGCCGTTCCTTCAATTTGGATTTCTAAAAGGGCAAAGACTGTTGAGATGATGATTAAAAAAAGAATTTGATAAACGGTCATCCATTGATTTTATGTAGAAGTGTTTAGTCAGTCAAGCTTGTTTCTCTGGCTGTTTTCAATAAATGTTTTAACCATGCGTATGGGGTACTCGACAAAAAAGGATTCTGGATGTTTATTAATTCTTCTTGCTGAAGTTTTGACAACAAGACCGCGGTCATATTCAATTATTCCGTCAGCTGCGATTATTTTTAATGAAAGGTCAATATCTTCATGAACATTTTTATCATTTGGATTTACTTTACTGCGAACTTTCAACCACATATTTTTTGTTAATGACATGTTTGGCCCCATTAGATACCAATGACCTTTGGATAGGGTCTTTAAGGATTCAAGATATAGATGTGAGGGAAATGCTGAGTTGGACATTAATTTTGCATCTGAATATATTAATGGACCGGTAAGTGCATCGATTTTTTTGTTTTTGTAATTTTTTTTGATTTTTCTAACCCAATATGTTGGAACTTCAACGTCTGCATCTATCCTTGCGATAATGTCTCCACAAGCGGTATCAAAACCCTTATTTCTTGCAGGAATCATTCCTTGTTTTGTCTCTTTGATAACTTTTGCACCCAACTTCTTAGCTATTTCGGCTGTTTTGTCGGTACTATTGTTATCAACAACAATTATCTCGTCGGCTTTGATTTCTTGATTTATTACGGATCGGACCGATTTAGTAATATACTTAGCCTCATTGTAAGCAGGAATTACAACGGAAACTTTCATTGCGACAATTATACATCTTTGGGTGGGTTTCCTTTAATGCTATTATGAATATATGACTAAAGTTGGAATAAATGGATTTGGAAGAATTGGAAGGCTTGCTTTCAGGATTGGAGTAACAAAGCATTCCTCCGAAATTGAGTTTGCTGCAATTAATACCTCAGGAAGTATGGATGCTTCCTCATGGGCTCACCTTACCAATTACGATACCATGTATCGGAAGTTTGAGTATGAGGTAAAAGCTCAAGAGATTAAAAAAGCCAAAGAAGCTACAGATTCCGATCCTCTTATCGGACATCTGATGGTTTCAGAAAAAAATATCAAGGTGCCTATTCTTGCACAAAGAGATCCCGCAAAGATTCCTTGGAGCAAGTACGGAGTTGATGTTGTTATTGAATCAACTGGTCATTTTACTGATGAGCAGGGAGCTAAAAAACACGCCATAGGTGGGGCAAAAAGAGTCGTAATTTCAGCACCTTCAAAAGGGGGTAATGTTGGTACATATGTGATCGGGGTGAATGAGTCTGATGATAAACCTCCGGTGGGTGAGGTAATATCTAATTCAAGCTGTACCACAAATTGTGTTGCTCCGGTTGCTGCGGTAATACAAGCAAAATTTGGTGTAGAAAAAGCAATGATGACAACGATTCATAGTTATACAGATGATCAAAAACTTCAGGATGGTTCACACAAGGATTTAAGGCGTGCAAGAGCTGCTGCAGTAAACATAATTCCAACAACGACAGGTGCAGCAATTTCTACAACCGAGACAATTCCTGAACTTAAAGGGATTTTTGACGGGGTTGCACTTCGTGTTCCTGTTATAACTGGATCAATTACAGACTTTACCTTTCTTCTTAAGAAAGAGACAACATCTGAAGAGGTTAACAACGCATTTGAGGAAGCTAGTCAAAACCTTTTGTATAAAGGTATTCTGGCGGTAACCATGCAGCCTTTGGTTTCTTCAGACATTATAGGGAGAAGCGAATCTGCAATAGTTGATTTATCTCTAACTAAAGTTGTTTCAGGAAACCTTGTTAAGATTTTTGCATGGTATGACAACGAATGGGGTTATACAAACAGACTTATTGAACAAGTGATCAGGGTGGGTAGAAATTTAGAAACCAGTAAAGTTCCGACAGATCCAATCACACTTTCTTTTAAATCCTAAAGTATGGAAGATAAATATAAAGAAGGACCTTTTATTCGTAACATTGCTTTTTTTGGGGATGCAAATGTTTCCTCAAAAGATCCAACCTATAAAGCCGCTTATGAAACAGCAAAGCTTGTTGCGCAAAATGGATATGCTGTGGTTGATGGGGGAGGACCTGGTGTTATGCAGGCAGCAACTTCGGGTGCTCAAGACGGAGGAGGGGCCACCTTAACTGTGACCTTTGATCCCATTGATGCACCAGGGTATGAAGGAAGATATCTTAAAAACGTTCCTGACAAAGAGGTTATAACCACAAACTATATCGATAGGATGTTTAAGCTTATGGAGTATGGGGATATCTTTGTCATTTTTAAAGGAGGAAGTGGAACGATAAGTGAGTTTGGAGCTGCCTGGGTATTGGCAAAGATATATTATGGTAACCATAAACCTTTTATTCTTTACGGAAACTTTTGGGCAGAAATTATTGATATTTTAAGGAAAAACATGAATCTGGATAAAAGTGAACTTTCTGTTTTTGAGATAGTTGAAAAACCTCAAGAGGTTCTTAACGCAATAAAAAAATTTGAAGCAAAGAAAAAATCCAATGAAAAGTAATCTTAAAGGGATCTCAGCTGAGGTCAGAAGAGATATTATAAAAATGATTCATAATGCCAAAACAGGTCACCCTGGGGGTTCTCTTTCTGCTGTTGAGATATTGGTTTGTTTGTATTTTGAAATACTAAAAAAAGAAGATAAATTTTTTCTTTCCAATGGTCATGTTTGCCCTGCCCTTTACGCTGTTATGGTCCAAAAGGGTTTAATTAAAAAATCTCTTTTGGATTCTTATTCAAGTTTAGGTTCCCCTCTACAAGGTCATCCTGAAAGAACAAAGCTTGATGGGATTGAAAATACCTCAGGATCTCTTGGTCTAGGTCTTGCCCAAGCAGCGGGGTTTGCTGCCATAAAGAAGGATATTTTTGTTTATTGTATGACCTCCGATGGTGAGCATGATGAGGGAAACCATTGGGAAGCAGTTGCCTTTGCTGCAAAATATAAACTAGCAAATCTTATCCAGATTGTTGATAGAAACAGAATTCAGATTGAAGGAACAACCAGTGAAATTATGCCTCTTGGAAACTTAAAACAAAAATACCAAGCAAGTAATTGGAACGTACTTGAAATTAATGGACACAGCTTTGATGAAATTAGTAGAGCCATTGGTGAAGCTAAAGAAAATAAAGGCTCTCCGACAGTAATTATTGCCAATACTACATTTGGCAAAGGAGTGAGCTTTATGGAAGGCAATCCCGACTGGCATGCAAAAGCACCAAGTAAGGATGAATATAAAAAAGCGATGGAGGAGCTTAAATGATATTAAAATCAGTTAGAGATGGTTTTGGGGAGGGTTTGGTTGAGGCAGGAGAGAATAACAAAGACGTTGTTGTTCTTTGTGCTGATCTTTCGGAAAGTACTCGAGTTGATGGCTTTGCCAAGCGCTTTCCTGAAAGATTTTTTGAGGTAGGAGTTGCCGAACAGGCTCTGGTAACAGTTGCTGCAGGGATGGCTGAGGCAGGAAAAATTCCCTTTACCGCTAGCTATGCCGTTTTTTCACCAGGGCGTACCTTTGAGCAAATAAAAGTAACTGCTTCCCTAAATGATCTACCTGTAAAAATAGTTGGTGCGCATGCAGGGTTGGGTGCAGCACCATACGGTGCAACACACCAGTCTTTGGAAGACATTTCCTTAATGAGAAGCATTCCCAACACGGTTGTTGTTTCTCCGTGTGATTTTAATGAGGCTAAAAAAGCAACATTAGCGGTAGCTGAGAATAAAAAACCAACCTATCTAAGACTTGCCAGGCAGGAGACACCTATTATTACTTCAGAAACAGATGCTTTTGAAATAGGAAAAGCTAACATACTTCACCAGACAAAAGATCCTCAGGTGGTAATTATTGGAACCGGATGTATCCTTTCTAAGGTCTTGGATGCAGTAAAAGAGCTTGCTATAGATGGAATTGAAGTAAATGTAGTTAATCTGCACACAATAAAACCAATTGATAAACAAGCGGTAATTCATCAGGCAAAAATAACCGGAGGTATCGTTACCGTTGAGGAGCACCAGATTATGGGAGGGATGGGATCTTCTGTTTCTGAGGTCATCTCTGCCAATTTTCCTGTTCCGATTGAGTTTGTCGGGGTTAATGACTCCTTTGGTGAATCAGCTAGAGACTACAGAGAGCTTTGGAAGAAATTCGGGCTAACCAAAGAGGGGATAATTGAGGCGGTAAAGAAGGTAATTACTCGCAAAAACTACTAACCTACAACCCTGCCGGTGTGGCTGTGGGGGTTGCTGTTGGGCTGTTAAACTCAAAAGTGGAGATAATTTGGGCAACCTCAGGATCTTTATTAGTATTTAAAAGAGTTATAAATTTACCGTCTTTTTGTTTAACTGTCAGGTCAAAGGCGGAGGTGTTGTATTTCTGTTGATATAAAGCTTGACTATCCCATGCCTCAACCGCTAAATCATATGATTGACCACCTTTATAAAGAAGAAATAATGCATCTGGCCAGCCATAAAGATCTTTGGCATCAGTCAGAAGCTGAAATGTTGTCGGATACATTAATTCAAATCCATACACACTGTTTTGATAAGTTTTCCAGCCTGTTGTATCAACAGCAGCTGAAGTAGTGGCAGTAGGCTCAAAGGTAGGTACAGACACAGCTTCGGGGGTAGGGGAAGACATTTCGTTATAGTTTGATAGCTGTTGTGCCAGTTTTTGGGTTTGCCAGGCAAAAAATCCAGCTACTCCAACAAGAATTATCACAAGTGCTGACATAATCATTAAAAGTGAATTATTAGCAGGCTTAGGGGGTTGTGGGTTTACGGGTTCAGGATTTGGGTTGGGATTTGAGTTAGGACTAGCGGTTTCTTCCATAATATAACTATAATGTTATACGTATATGGAAGAGATTGTCAAACAATTGTTAACGCCTGGTAAGGGAATTTTGGCGGCGGATGAAAGTTTTCCCACGATTGAGAAAAGATTTGCCAAGATTAATCTTGAATCAACTTCTGAAACAAGGAGAACTTACCGTGAACTTCTTTTTTCAACCCCGGATTTAGAAAAGTATATAAGCGGAATGATTATGTTTGATGAAACTATCCGTCAACAAATTCCTGTTAATAACCAGATTGTTCGTGGTATCAAAGTTGATTTAGGGAAGGTGGGTTTTCAGGGACACTCTGGGGAGAAGGTTACTCAAGGTTTGGAAGGTTTAGGCGGAAGGCTGAAGGAATACACCAAGTATGGTGCAAAGTTTAGCAAGTGGAGGGCAGTTTTTAGCATAACTGCCACAACTCCATCAATTGAGTGTATTGAGGAAAATGCAGATCGATTGGCGAAATTTGCAAAAATTTCTCAAGATGAAGGTCTTGTTCCTATTGTTGAACCAGAAGTTCTGATGGATGGGAATCATTCAATAGAAAAATGTGCTGAGGTAACCAGAGTTGTTTTGAAGTTTGTTTTTCTTAAGCTTGAACAAAGCGGAGTTTTAATTTCTAACACACTGCTTAAACCCAATATGGTTTTGCCAGGGAAGGATTGTCTCAATAAATCAACACCTGTTGAAATTGCTCAAAGGACTTTAGGGGTTTTAAAAGAAGCGATTCCACTTAAGGTACCTGGAGTGGTATTTCTTTCCGGTGGACAAACTCCGGATGAGGCAACTGAAAACTTAAGACAAATTAATAAATTAGGAGGTGTGCCCTGGCAATTATCTTTTTCTTTCGGGCGTGCCCTTCAAGAGCCAGCTTTGGCTGCCTGGAAGGGGAAAAAGGAAAACATCAAAAAAGCTCAAAAATCACTTCTTACTCGTGCTAAAATGAATTCGGAGGCAAGATATGGGCGCTAATAACTACGATTTACTCTCAGTTGGAGATGCAACAATTGATGCTTTTATGGTTCCTCTTGAGAGTGAAACATTGTGTGAGCTTAATTCCAAAGAATGCTACATTGCCTTTTCTTACGGGGATAAAATACCTGTTAAGAATTTAGAGTTTTCAATAGGAGGAAATGCGGCAAATAATGCAGTTGGGGTAAGTAGGTTAGGAGTTTCCGTTGGTATTGTCTTGACCTTGGGGGATGATAGTGTGGGAGCAATGATTATTCAAAGACTTAAGGAAGAGGGGGTTGATCTGACATACGTAATCCAACAACCAGCAACTGCTTCCAACTATTCAACGATAGTAAACTATTCTGGGGAGCGAACAATATTTTCATATCATGCTCCTAGAAGTTATGAATTTCCTGTTAACCTTCCGACACCCCCTTGGGTGTACCTAACAAGTATGGGGGAGAGTTTTAAACCTTTTTATAATCACTTTGAAAATTGGATTAAGATTAATCCCCAAGTTAAGCTTGCTTTTAATCCCGGAAGCTGGCAAATAAGAGCAGGAATTGCAGGTATCGGGGAAATGCTTAAACTAACTTACCTGACATTTGTAAATAGAAGTGAGGCAGAAAAGCTCACTGGGTTAAAAGAGACCGAAGGAAAGGAAAAAGATTTGCTTCTAGCCTTTTCTGATCTTGGTCCAAAAGTTTGTGTAATCACAGACGGTGCTAAAGGATCGTTCGCGTATGACAGCACTTCCAAGAAGTATATAAAGGCTGCAATTATGCCTGTTGATGCATATGAACGGACCGGAGCAGGAGATTCATTCGGATCGGGTTGTTTGGCTGCACTTATTAAGGGAAAAGATCTTAAAGAAGCCCTTCTTTGGGGAACTGTTAATTCAGCATCTGTAATAGGTTATACTGGTTCTCAAAGAGGTCTTTTGAAAGAAACAGAAATTCCTGAATGGATCCAAAGGGCAAAATCAAGCGACGTTGAGATTAAGGAGTTTTAAAAGATGAAAATATTTGTAACAAGAGAAATTCCAGGAGATAGTTTAGAAAAATTAAAAGAAGCGGGACATGATGTAGAAATTTCGGATGTGGAAAGACCAATTACTGAGGAGGAGCTTTTAGAAAAAGCTGTCGGGGTAGATGCGGTTTTGAGTATCCTTACTGACAAATTTGATGGGGATGTGATGGATGGGATGGGGCCTAATTTAAAAATAATATCAAACTATGCAGTTGGATTTGACAACGTAAATATTGAGGAAGCATCAAAAAGAGGGATACTAGTTACAAACACACCATCCAATGAGGTAAATGAGGCGGTAGCAGAGCATACCTGGGCTCTTATTTTATCTTTAGCAAGGCGAATTGTTGAAGCAGATGAAGCAACAAGAAGAGGAATGTATCGAGGGTGGGGACCAGGGATGTTTTTGGGCAGAAATGTAATAGGAAAAACTCTAGGGATAATTGGTTTAGGAAGAATCGGAACAATGGTTGCCAAACGTGCCAGTGGTTACGGAGTTAAGGTTTTGTATAACAAACGCACGAAAGATGAAAAAGCAGAAAAGGAACTTGGTGTTGAGTTTGCTTCGCTAGAAGAATTGTTGTCTGCCTCAGATTTTATAACTTTGCATGTTCCACTAACAGATGAAACCAGACATATGATTAATAAAGATACTTTAGCAAAGATTAAAAAAGGAGCGTTTTTGGTTAATACAGCAAGAGGGTCAGTGGTTGATGAAAGTGATTTGATCGACGCTCTGAGAAGTGGACATCTGGGGGGAGCGGGGTTGGATGTATATGATAACGAACCGAATGTATCTCCAGAACTTGTTGGTTTGGAGAATGTGGTATTAACACCACATATTGCAAGTGCCACTTGGGAGGCAAGAAACAAAATGGGGGAACAAGCAGTTGGCGCAATTTTAGACGCTCTCTCTGGTAAAAAACCTCAAAGTTTGGTTGATGATAAAGTGTGGGATAATAGGAGAAAATAGCTGTTATAGTACAATTTTATTCCTCTTGTGAAAATGGTATGTTGTTTATTTTAATATTACAAATTTAATGCGAAATAGATATAAGGACGATAAAGAAGAAGAGCAGCAAGAACAACAGGATTTAAAATTTAAAGATTTAAAATCGGCTAACAGAAAAAAAAGAAAAGAACCCCCAAAACCTTGGGGAAAGCGAGAACGTAGAATTGTTTTGATTACCCTTCTGGTGACGATTTTTCTGTCAATCACCCTTGCCGTATCCGCCAGAAATTATAAACTTCCGGGCCTACCTAAACTAAGACTAACCCTTCCTAGCTTTAAGGGTGAAACCATTGTTATTCAGGGTAGTCCCCAGTACAAACAAAAAGCAGAAAGAATAACCACATCTTTTAAGAATGAAACAAATAGCTTGTCTGGTGTATACGCACTTTATATGGTTGATTTGGAAAGTGGGTATACCTTTGGAGTAAACGAAACGGAAATAATACAGGCAGCATCACTTATTAAGCTTCCGGTAATTGCCGCATTTTATAAGCATGTTGAGGGGGGAAACATTAATCTTGATACCAAATACACCTTAAAAAATTCAGACAAAATTGCAGGATCTGGAAGCCTTTATTCAAAACCCGCAGGAACGGTTTTAACCTATAGAGATATGATTAAGCTTATGGGCAAAGAGTCTGATAATACCTCATTTGGAATCATAAAAAGAATCGTTGGGGCCCAAAACATAAACGCCATGATCAAAGAAATCGGGATGAATGATACTGTACTTGATACAAATATGACTTCATCTAAAGACATTGGACTTTTTTTCCAAAAACTTTGGGATGGGCAAATCATGAATGACACAAACAAAAACGAACTTCTTTCTTTTTTAACCGATACCATGTACGAAAACTGGATTGTTGAAGGAATTCCAAAAGACATTAGAGTTGCCCACAAATACGGAAGGGAAGTCCATGTAGTGAATGATGCAGGGATAGTTTACTCTGATCACCCTTTTGTTTTGGTTTTAATGTCTGATGGGATTATTGAAAGAGAAGCAGATGAAATTTTCCCCAAACTTGCTAAGATGGTATATCATGAATAAAATTTCCACACCTTTCAAATTAATCAAAGATTCTTTTAATATCTTTTTTGAGAAGAAGAATTTATTACTTTTTCTTAAGGTAGTGTTGATTGTTATTGTTGTTACTTATGGGAGTTCTTATTTATTGTCACAAGATCCATTACCATCAACTATTTTCTGGACTAGCCTAAAAATAGCCCTTGGGATTTTGATTTTAACCCTTTTTGTCTGGTCACAAGCTATTGTTTATGAGTCGGTAGTTAGGGTAATAGACAAGAAAAACCTAGCTTTAACAAAGATTATTAAATCCTCTTTTAAAAAGCTCTGGATGTTTTTTCTTGTTAATTTAATTTACTGGCTTTTAGTTGTTGTTGGGGTGGCGCTTTTAATTGTTCCTGGAGTAGTTATTGCTACCTGGTTTGCTTTCGCAAGACTGTTGGTAATAAAAGACAAACTTGGTGTTAAGGAATCTCTAAAGCAAAGCAAAAGCCTTGTAAAAGGCAGATTCTGGCCAATTTTGGGTAGACTTTTTGTTTTTGTATTATTCTCGGTTGTTGTTGAAATAGCTTTTTCACTGCTTCCTTTCGATGCGGGTTCCTGGATAAGCGTATTTCTTTCTCCACTTTTCCTCCTACCTTATTATCTTTTACTTAGAGAACTTACCTTACCAGAAGTTATAACATAGAACTAAAAAGAGTTTTAGTATTTTGTAAAGATTAATTATGAACTTCAGTTCGGGCTGCGGGTTCTAATACCTGTCCACCAGTTGGGGTCGATTCTTGGTTCTCGGGTTTGGGAATTGGAGCACAAGTAGCAATGTTTTCTTGCAGGAAATATTCTTTTCTTCCGTAACAAACCTTGCTTACCGTACCGTTTGGTACTTCCCAGGCAACTGAAGGTTTGTCTGCTAATATAGCACTCATAATTTTATTCCAAATGGGGGATGCTCCGGTTATGCCTGATGCAATTCTGCTCATTGGAGTTGAATCATTGTTTCCTACCCAGGTTGCAACTAGATAATTTTGGTTAAATCCGATGGTAAGATTGTCTTTTAGGTCGTTGCTTGTTCCTGTCTTAACCGCAACCTCGGGATGGTTTGGAATAACCAAAGCAGAGAAAAGTCCGAAAGCAGGTGCTCTGGCAATATTGTCTTTAAGAATATCGATCAGAATATAGGCAACTCTCGGATCAAGTACATTGGTTGATGAGAAGCCGTCTTTCTCAAGAATTTTACCTTCATAGTTCTTGACCAGTGATATAGAAACGATATCAGGCCTTTGACCATAGTTGGCAACAGTTGCATAAACCTGTGCTAGTTCAATCAGCTTTACATCACCTCCACCTAAGGTAAGGGACAAACCATATCGACTGAGATCCTGCCAGGTGTTAATTCCCATTTTTTGCCCCATCTCAATCATTTTGCCAACTCCATAGCTTGCCAGAACCTTAACAGCCGGGATATTTCTTGACTGGGCAAAGGCATTTCTTAAGGTCAATTTTCCTTTATAGGTCCCATCATAGTTTTTAGGAGTGTAGGGGGTGGTACCTGGAACAGCAAAGGTTATTGGGGAGTCATCAATAACACTTACCGTGGTAAAGCCGTTGGAAAGAGCATATGCATAATTTACTACCTTAATGGATGAGCCGGGTTGCCTTAATCTTGTGGTGACGTTAACCTGCCCATCATCTGCGGTGTTAAAGTAATCTTTGGATCCTACCATTGCCAAAATCTCACCAGTTTTGGGATTTAGCACAACTGCTGCACCGTTTCCTACACGAAGATTTTTTAATCTTTCAATCTCATCTTTAACAATCTTTTCTGCTGTTTGTTGGATAGAATAATCAAGTGTTGTGCTAACCTCCAACCCTCCCTTTTCGACCATTTCTTCACCAAACTTATCAACCAACTCTTGCCTGACATACATTACAAAATGTGGAGCTTTGATCTCAGTTTTATTTGGAGCAAAGGTTATTCTTGAACTTAATGCCAGCTGTTCCTGTTCAAGGGTAATAAACTTATTTATCTTCATTAAGTGAAGCACTTCACGCTGCCTTGAAAAAGCAAGGTCCGGACTTGCTCCGAAAGGAGAAAACTTAGTTGGGCTTTTGGGAAGTCCCGTAAGCATTGCTGCTTCGGCTAAAGATAAATCAGAAACATCTTTTGCAAAATAAACACGAGCCGCCTCTTCAATTCCATAAGCGGTTCCTCCATAAGAAACTTCATTAAGGTACATATTTAATATCTGATCTTTAGAATAAGTAATTTCTACCTGAACGGAAAGAATAATCTCCTTGATTTTTCTAGATATAGTTTTTTCTGGGGTTAAAAGTGCATTTTTTACAAGCTGTTGGGTTATGGTTGAACCTCCTTGAAGCTTACCTCCTTTGATGTTTTGAAAGACTGCTCTTAAAATTCCCCTTATCGAAAAACCTGGGTGGTCATAAAATTCAGCATCCTCAGCAGCTAGGGTGGCAAGTCTAACCTGCATAGGAACTTCTCCTAAAGGTACTATGGTTCTGTTTTTATCCTTGTATATTTTGTAAAGCAAAACCCCATTCCGGTCATAAATCTTAGTTGAGACTTCAATCTGTCTTTGGGTTAATTCAGAAGGAGATGGTAATCCCTTAATGATACTTAACCAAAACCAAAAAACAAAGCTAGCCACAATAAACCAAAAAAAGACTGTTCTTGCTCTTATGTGAACCTTTAATTTGGGAAGTTTTATCTTGGGAGGTTTTATCTTAAGAGAAATCTTGAAACGTGGAACTTTGATTTTAGGAAGTTTGGCCTTTGTTGGCAAAAGAAAGATTGCTTTTGTTACCCTTCCTATTAGAGAAAGAATAAACAAAACACCGACAAAAGTGTAAAAAAGAAACATATAAAGAGGTTTTCCAACGGAGATGAGTACCCCTTGAAGAAATTTGAAGGGGCTTAGGTTAATTTTTTGAGCAGTTTTTTCATTGGTTTTCTTCCTTGGCTTTTTCGCCACGAGGCTATTTTAACACCTAAAGTGGATATTTAATAGTTGCTGCCTCGGAAGCTATGGGGCAATCAAGACAATAGATTGTTCCTAAAGGGTCTGTATAGGTGGGATGGTTTTGGGTTTCAACCTCCTCGGGTGGAGTTTCGCCTCCGGCAAGCTGGCCGGTTAACTTGTTTATCTGAATATCAGTTCTTGTTCCTGTCGTTTGGGAAGGAACTGTTCCTTTCAGGAAATACTCAAATCTTGTTGGACAAGCAGGAGGATCACCGGGAGCAAGCCCATCCGTTGCACAAATTGTTGCACCAACCACACTTGATGGCTGAAGAGGCCAAGCATGTCCCTCTTCTTCGGAGTCGTATGCACTTTTTTCTGCTTTATCCAAAACATTTTTCATTATCTTGTTCCAAATAGGAGATGCTCCAGATACTCCCGATACAGCTCCACCCATTGGGGAATTGTCATTATTTCCCACCCAGGTAACTACCACCGCATATTTTGTATATCCAATTGTCCAGTTATCACGCCTGTCATTTGTT
>JBHPHS010000012.1:0-18948 GCA_042571305.1 Patescibacteria group bacterium
GAAGTTATCATAAACTAGGAAGAGAGATAGGAAGAAGATGGGTGGTAATAGATACTACAAAATCAATTGAGGAGGTTTTTGATCAAACAAAAAAAGTACTTAAAAAGTTTAAAATAATATAGTGGTAAATATTAGAGATTTTATTAATAAGGAAGAAAAGAGACAGAGGGAAACCTTGATGCTCATTCCTTCTGAAAATTATGCCTCAATGGCAGTAAGAGAAGCTGTAGGGAGTGTTTTGATGAATAAATACTCTGAAGGATACCCAACAAAGAGATATTATCAGGGAAATACTATTGTTGATGATCTGGAAACTTTAGCAATTGAAAAAGCAAAAAAACTTTTTAATGTTGCCCATGTTAATGTTCAGCCCTATTCGGGTTCTCCTGCAAACTCTGCGGTTTTGTTTGCTTTGCTTAACTACGGGGATAAAATAATGGGAATAAAACTCTCCAGCGGGGGTCATCTTACCCACGGGCATCCCAATATCACCTTTTCGGGAAAGTATTTTAATTCCGTACAGTTTGGAACAGATGATGACGGAATAATAGATTACAGAGAAGTTGAAAAACTTGTTAAAAAGGAAAAGCCTGAACTTCTATTTATTGGTACAACCGCATATCCTTTGATTTTGGATTGGAAAAAGTTCTCTGAAATTGCTAAGTCCGTTGGTGCTTGGCTGGTTGCTGATATTTCTCATGTTGCGGGGCTTGTTATTGCTGGTGTTTACCCTTCACCTAAACTTTATGCACATGTTATTACAACCACAACCCACAAAACCTTAAGGGGTCCAAGAGGTGCAATGATAATGGTAACCAAAAAGGGTATTAATAAAGATCCTGAGCTACCTAAAAAGATTGATAGAGCAGTTTTCCCAGGTCTTGGTGGTGGACCACATGACAACACTACAGCAGCAATTGCTCAGGCTTTGATTGAAGCAGGCACCCCAGAATTTAAAAAATACGGCAAGCAGGTTGTAATAAATACAAAGGTGTTAGCAAGTGAGCTTAAAAAAGGAGGGTTAACTTTAGTTGCGGGGGGAACTGAAAGTCATCTGATGGTTATTGATTTAAGATCCTTGGAACTGTCAGGTAGTGTTGTTGCTGAGGCTTTGGAGGTTGCAGGAATTGTTGTTAACAAAAACTCCGTACCCAATGACACAGCTCCACCCTTTTATCCTTCAGGAATAAGGCTTGGTACACCTGGGGTTACAACTAGGGGAATGAAAGAGGTCGGGATGAAGAAAATTTCTGTTTGGATTTTGGATGTTGTAAATTATGTTCACGAAAATAAGTACCATGGCAAAGATGATATATATTTGCTCGGAATTGCAAATAAAATTAAATTGTTTCTAAAAAAATACCCCATGCCTTAAAGCTGGTATAATAGCTTCTATGTGTATAGTTTTTGACGGAAGAGCCTTTGGCAAGCAAAAAGAAAAGCAACTTAAAGAGAAAGTTACCAAATTAAAACAAATTGGAATTTATCCAAAGCTTGCCTCCATCTTAATTGGAAACGATCCTGCAAGTGAGCTGTATATTGATTTGAAAAAAAAGGCAGCGGAGAGAATTGGAGCCAAGTTAGGTGTTTATTTGATTAAAGAGGATGTAAAGAATGACAAGGTAATAAAGCTTGTTGAAAGATTAAACATTGACTCTTCGGTTCACGGAATAATGATTCAACTTCCACTACCTAGTAAATTAAAAAAGAATAAAAACGAAATCATTTCAAAGATAGATTCTAAAAAAGACGTAGATGGACTTAAGAAAAAAAGTATTTATATACACCCAACGGCCAAAGCAGTTTTGACAATTATCAAAGAGGCTGAAAAAGTTTTGGGTAAAAGTCATTCGTCAATTGTAATTCTTGGAAAAGGAGGCATGGTTGGGAGTTCTTTGATAAGTGCGATAAACAAGTCAAAATATAGACTTATCTCTGATACAAAAAAGGCAGATATTCTTGTAAGTGCTACGGGGTTACCTGGGATGGTTAGGGAGGATATGGTTAAGAAAGGTTCAGTAGTTATAGATGTGGGTTCACCCAAGGCAGATGTCGATTTTAATGAAGTTTCAAAAAAGGCATCATTTGTCACACCCGTACCTGGTGGTGTTGGTCCTGTTACAATAACCTGTCTTTTAGAAAACCTGATTGCATCTGCTGGAAAGCTGAGGTAAAATACCTCTTAACACACATCGGTCTAGTTTCCTGGATTCTTCCGATCGATGGCGGTTTAAGGAAACAAAGGTAATGGCAATAAAAATTTCACTAGATGAACTTTTAGAAACCGGTGCCCATTTTGGGCATCAGGCTAGGCGTTGGAATCCCAAAATGAAACCTTACTTGTATGGTTCACAAGAGGGGGTCCATGTATTTGATTTGACAAAAACTAAAGAAGCACTTGAGGAAGCCTTAAATTTCTTAACCGTATCTTCAAAGGAAGGTAAGGTGATTCTTTTTTTAGGGACAAAAAAGCAGGCAAGGGATAAAGTTAAAGAGGTGGCAATTGAGTGCGGAATGCCTTATGTATATGAGAGGTGGTTGGGAGGAGCCATAAGTAACTTTGAACAGATTAATAAATCCATTAAAAAGCTAGCAGAGATGAAGGAAGCAATGGCAGCTGGGGAATATGCCAAATATACGAAAAAAGAAAGACTTCTGATGGACCGTGAGATCGCCAGACTTGAGAGATTTTTTGGAGGATTAACAGGTATGCAAAAACCCCCTGATGTTTTGTTTATTGCTGATGTTAAAAAAGAAACTGGTGCAGCAAAAGAAGCCAGATCAATAAACATTCCTGTTGTGGGAATCGTTGATTCTAATGCAGATCCGGATCTTGCTGATTATCCAATCCCTGCAAATGACGATGCTACCAAGGTGCTGGATTATATTTTAGAACTGGTAAAACAAGCAGTATTGGCTGGTAAATCCAAGACAAAATCAAAAAAATGAAAATTAACGTTACCTTAATCAAGAAACTAAGAGAAGAAACAGGAGCTGGGGTTATGCGTGTTAAGAAGGTTCTTGAGGAAACCAAAGGGAATGAAAAAAAGGCACTTTCTATTCTTAAAAAAGAAGGGTTTGAAAAAGTTGCCAAAAGGGAAGGTAGGGAAACCAAAGAAGGAAGGGTCTTTTCCTATGTTCACCATACTGGTAAAGTTGCCTCAGTCGTTGAGCTTTTTAGTGAGACAGATTTTGTTGCCAGAAATGAACTTTTTCAGAAATTAGGAAGTGACATTGCTCTTCAGGTTGTGGGGGTGAGTGATAAAAAGGTTGAAAAGCAAGAATTTATTAAAGATCCCACAAAAACAATATCGGATCTTATAAAGGAAGTAATTGTCAAAACGGGAGAAAATATTCGCTTAGGCCGTACCATTCGTGTAGAATTAGGAAAGATTTAGCCGGTAATCTTAAAATGGATGAAACCTCAGTAAGGGCGAAAATGCAGCAGGTTAAGGACTTGGTGGTGGGAGACATTGCTTCAATTAGAACGGGCCGGGCAACCCCTGCACTTATCGAAAATCTGGAACTTGCCCTTTACGGAGGTAGTCAGAAGTTGAAACTTTTAGAGGTTGCCTCAATTTCTTCAACCGATGCTCAAACTCTGGTAATTGATCCCTGGGATAAAAGTATAATAGGGGAAATAAAGCAGGGAATTTTGTCTGCAAACATAGGGATGAACCCTTCAATTGACGGGGAAATAATCAGAATTAGTCTTCCCCCAATAACTTCTGAAGATAGGGAAAAGTATGTCAAACTTCTTTCAAACAAGCTTGAAAACGGAAGGATTATGATTAGGCAAATCAGGGGAGATCAGATGAGGGTAATCAAGGAAAGTTTTGAAAAAAAGGAGGTTAGTGAAGATGAGAAATTTGCTCATGAGAAGAAACTGCAAGAGGTTACTGATGAATTTATTGAGAAGATTGACTCAGTAGGAGAAAGCAAAAAACAGGAACTTCTTCAAATCTGATATACTCTTTCTATGATTGTTTCGGTTTTTACTTTCATAATTGTCCTTTCCGTTCTAATATTGGTTCATGAATTGGGCCATTTTCTAGCTGCAAGGCGTGCTGGAATATGGGTGGAGGAGTTTGGTATAGGAATTCCACCCAGAATTTGGGGAAAGAAAATAGGTGAAACACTATATTCAATTAACGCCCTTCCATTTGGAGGTTTTGTTAAGCTTCACGGAGAAAATTCAGGGGAGGATGTAACTGACCCTAAAAGATCCTTTTTAGGAAAAAGTAAAAAAGTTAGAGCTTTGGTAATTGTTGCTGGAATTGTGATGAATTTTCTTTTAGCTATAGTTACTTTTGGGATTGTTTATTCATTTACAGGAATTCCCAGACAAACCGACACTATTAAGGTTATGGATGTGGTTGATTCTTCTCCTGCACAAATGGCTGGAATTACTGTGGGAGATATTCTTAAGTCGGTAAATGGTAAGGAAGTTAAAACCAATTCTGAATTTATTAATCTAATTGATGAACAAAGAGGAAAAAAGGTTACCTTGGGGCTTAATGATAGGAAGGTCACCCTTGCTCCTCGGGAAGATCCTCCGGAAGGGGAAGGGCCTCTTGGGGTGGTTATTTCTACCACCGAAATATATTATCCACCGATTTATTTAAGACCTTTTTATGGGATTTCCTATGGTTTTAAAGATGCAGTTTATTGGGGTACAACTATTGCTTCAGGACTTCTTCAAGTTGCTCACCAGCTATCAGGTGGAGTTATTCCTAAAGGAATTGCAGGACCTGTGGGAATATATGCAGTTACCTCGGAGGTTGCCAAGTTTGGAACCCTATCTTTAATTAATTTTGTAGGAATTTTGTCTGTAAATTTGGCAATTCTTAACATAATTCCTTTTCCTGCACTTGATGGGGGAAGACTTTTATTTATTGGAATTGAGGCCGTAATAAAAAGAAGAATTAACTCTAAAATCGAGTCGATTGTTAATACCGCCGGATTTATCTTTCTTATTGGACTTTTGTTAATACTTACCTTTAATGATATAAAAAGGTTGATTATGGCAGGTGGTACTTCTACCTACATCAATAATATTCTAAAATAGGGTGATATGAAGCAGTCACAGCTTTTTCCAAAAACAAAAAAGGAAGCTCCGAAAGATGCACAAAGTATAAATCACAAACTACTGGTTAGGGCAGGTTTTATAGATCAGTTAATGGCCGGAAGTTGGACTCTTCTTCCGATGGGACATTTAGTTGTTTCTAAGATAAATCAAATAATCAGAGAGGAAATGAATGCAATCGGTGCCCAAGAGATCCTTATGCCCCTTCTTCATCCGAAAGAGATTTGGAACGAAACAGGGAGATGGGATAAGGCGGATAGGATAATGTATAAACTTACCGATTCAAGGCAAAAGCAATTTGCACTCTCTTTCACCCATGAGGAAATTTTTCTGGATCTTATAAGAAAAGATTTAGGGAGTTATCAGGATTTACCGATTGCGCTTTATCATTTTTCTACAAAATTTAGAAATGAGCCAAGAGCAAAAAGCGGAATATTAAGAGGCCGTGAGTTTATGATGAAAGACCTTTATTCTGTGCATACCAATGAGAAGGATTTTTGGAATTTTTACAACAAAGTAAAAGATGCCTATTCGAAAGTTTTTAAAAGAATTGGATTTAAGTTTAGGATAACGGAAGCTGCTGGAGGAGTTTTTACAGATAACAATACTCATGAATTTCAGGTTCCCGCAAAGGACGGAGAGGACACAATTTATCATTGTTGCAAATGTGATTGGGGGATAAACCAGGAGATTTTTAAAGGAAAGGTGGAAGGCAAGTGTCCTAAGTGTAAAGGCAAAATTGTTAAGGCAAAATCTATTGAGGTAGGTAATATCTTTCCTTTTGGTACATACTACTCGGAAAGAATGAGGGTTTACTTTACTGATAAACAGGGAAAGAAAAAACCTGTTTGGTTTGGAAGTTACGGAATTGGGTCAACCCGTGCAATAGGTGCTTGGGTTGAGGTAAGTCATGATAAAGATGGAATAATATGGAACAAAGCAATTTCTCCGTTTGATGTACATCTAATTGAACTTCCGGGGGGTAATGCAAAAAATATTTATAACAAGCTTGCCAAAGCTGGTAAAGAGGTTTTGTGGGATGATAGGGACTTATCAGCCGGGGAAAAGTTTGCTGATGCCGACCTTATCGGAATTTCAGTGAGGCTTGTTGTTTCTGAAAAAACAGGAAAGAAAATTGAGTATAAGCAAAGAGCTTCTAAAAAGATAAGTGTTGTTACACTTGACGAGGCTATAAGAAGACTGTAGCATTCTTTTTACCTTTAGATGTGCGGGATCTTTGGTTACGTTGGTGAAAAAAAGAAAAATCTTTCAACAATCCTCTTATCAGGACTTTCTAAGCTTGAGTATCGGGGGTATGATTCATCAGGTATTGCTTTATTTGTAGGTAGTAAACTAAAGGTTACCAAAGAAGTCGGTCAGTTAAAAAACCTCAAAATACGCCTAAAAGGTAAAAAATATTCAGGGAGTATTGGAGTTGGCCATACCCGTTGGGCAACACACGGAGGGGTTACAAAGAAAAACGCACACCCTCACGTAGATTGTAAAAAAGAAATCGTAATTGTCCATAATGGAATAATTGAAAACTATGAAAGTCTTAAAAAGAACCTTATTAGAAGCGGCCATGAATTTAAATCTCAAACCGATACGGAGGTTTTCCCACATTTGATTGAAGAAAAGTTAAAGAAAAATAAAAATCTTTCTTTTGAGGAAGCGGTAAGGAAATCTTTTAACGAAATTACTGGTCTAAACGCTGTCGTTGCCCTTAACAAAGACTGTCTTGTAGCTTATAAGAAAGGATCTCCTCTGGTTGCCGGAGTAGTGTCAGAGGGTATTTTTGTAAGTTCAGATATTCCGACAATATCATCACTTACCCAAGATATCATTTTAATTGACGATGGTTGGGGAGTAGTTGTACGAGATAGTAGTGTTACCCTTGTTGAGGCAAAAAGTGCAAAGGTAAAAAAACCAAGAATAACAAAATTTAATATCAAACAAGAGGTTTTGGACAAAGCTGGATATGAACATTTTATGTTAAAGGAGATTTATGAACAACCCGAGGTTGTTGCCAAAGTTGCTGCAAATAACAAAAAGGATGTTCAAAAAGCAACTTTAATGATAAGAAAAGCTTTCGGAACTTATTTTACGGCTTGCGGGACGGCTGCTTATTCAGGAATTGCAGCAACTTATTGGTTTTCAGAAATTGCCGCAAAGCATGTAAATTTTAGTGTTGCTAGTGAATTTGTCTACTTTAGTGATTTTTTGGTGCCTAAATCTTTACTAATTGCGGCATCTCAGTCCGGTGAAACAATGGATACTTTGGAAGCAGTGCGTGCTGCAAAGGTTCACAAATCAAAGGTTTTGGCACTTGTTAATGTTGCCAACTCATCACTTTCAAGGCTTGCCGATTATAGTATTTATCTTAATGCAGGACATGAACATGCTGTGGTTTCAACGAAGGCATATGTTGCCAAACTTGCAACTTTCTTGCTTTTTGCATATTCACTTAAAGCTAAATACAAAAAGGGAACTGACATATTAACAAAAACAGCAAGAGAAATGAGAAAGATGATGAATAATAAATTTGAAAAAAATATTAAAAACCTTGCTAAAAAACTAAAAGATCAAGAACACATTTATGTAATAGGTAGAGGAGTTAATTATGCAACTGCTTTGGAGGGGGCATTAAAGATAAAAGAAGCTTCATATATCCATGCAGAGGGTTTTGCTGGAGGAGAGCTTAAACATGGAGTAATTGCACTTATTAAAAACAAAACACCATGCATTGTGGTTGTTGCAAATGATGATGCCAAAGAAAGTGTTTTATCAAATGCTATGGAGCTAAAAGCACGAGGGGGTTATATTGTGGGAATAAGCCCGAAAAAAGAAGAAGTTTTTGACTATTGGGTTAAAGTTCCCGATGTAGAAGCAGCTTCACCTCTTGTGGGAGTTGTGCCAATGCAGCTTTTAGGGTACTTCTTGGCAGTTTTAAAAGGCTACAATCCGGATAGGCCCAGAAACCTAGCAAAATCTGTTACTGTTAAATAAATTACTAACATCTTCTTGTAAGGGTTTTCACAAGTTACTATACTGGGACAACATGTCAAAGAATTGTGTCTTTTGTAAAATTGTTGAAGGTAAAATACCCTGCTATAAAGTTTATGAAGATGACAATTTTATGGCATTTTTAGACATAAAGCCTATAAGTAAAGGGCATGTTTTGGTTATTTCAAAGAAGCATTTTCGTTGGGTAGAGGATGTTGAGCCATTTGAAGAATATTGGATGATAGCTAAAAAAATTACTACAGGAATTAAAAAAGCGTTGTTATCAGACCATGTAAATTATGTTACCTTTGGAGAGGGGGTTCCGCATGCACACATACACATAGTTCCGAGGTTTACCAACGATAATCTGGGAGAAGTACCTGATTGGACAAGGGATATAAAATTGACAGAAGAAGAAATGAAGGTTATATCTGAAAAGATTAGACAAAATGTATGATTACAGACTCAATTACTAAAAAAATCAATGAAGCCATGAAGGCTCATGATGAGATAAGGCTATCCACCTTAAAACTATTATCATCCGCCTTAAATTACGAGTTTATTGAAAAACAGCACAAGTTAAGTGAAGAAGAGGAGCTGGTTGTTGTTATGAGGGAAGCCAAAAAAAGAAAAGAAGCAATTGAGGCGTATCAGAAAGCAGGAGCACAAGATCGTGCAGAAAAGGAACAAAAAGAACTTGAGATATTACAAGAGTATTTACCTGCTGAGATTGATGAAAAAGATTTGGAGAAACTAGTTGATGAGGCTATTTCCTACCTAAAGCCTTCTGGGATGCAGGATATGGGAAAGGTAGTTGGTTGGGTAAAAGAGAAAACAAAAGGAGCAGCAGATGGTTCAAAAATAGCCCAGTTGGTTAAATCAAAATTGGTTTGATGATCAGAATCAATGTTTCAAAGATATCAAACTGCCCGGTAAGTAGTGTTTCTCTTAAGCGTAGATTAAAGATATTTCTGGAAGCTGAAGGGATAGTTTCTACTGCCGAGCTGTCTATTGCCTTGATTGGCGAAAAAGAGATGATTGAAATCGGAAAGAAGTATCTTGGGGAGGGATCAATTCATAATGTTTTATCCTTTGTTCCGGATGAGGTAAAGGATAAATTTGTTTATCCTAACGATGGTATTATTCACTTAGGTGAGATAATGGTATGTTATCCTTTGGCTTACAAACAGGCCAAAAAAGAGAATAAATTGATTGAAGATGTGGTATATGAGCTTGTTGAGCACGGTGCTAGACATTTATTAGGACAGCATCATAACTAAAATGACTTTATATTTAAAATATCGTCCACAAAACTTAGAGGAACTTGATAGTACGGATGTTCGTGAATCATTAAAAAAGATAGTTGCCTCAAAAAGAATTCCCCATGCGTTTTTATTTGCAGGACCAAAAGGAATAGGTAAAACCTCAGCTGCCAGGATTTTGGCAAAGGTTGTTAATTGTGAATCAAAAAAGGCACCTTGTGGAAGATGTATGCAATGTACTTCAATCGAAAAAGGAACAAACCTAGACGTTATTGAGATTGATGCAGCTTCTCACAGAGGAATTGATGATGTCAGGATATTAAGAGATGCGGTAGGACTTTCTCCAACAAAGGCTAAAAAGAAAGTCTATATCATTGATGAGGCTCACATGTTAACAACTGAAGCATCAAATGCGCTATTAAAAACACTGGAAGAACCACCCGAGCATGTTGTTTTTATTCTGGCTACGACAAATCCAGAAAAGCTCATTGCTACCATAAAATCAAGAACCACAGTGGTAATATTCAATAAGGCAACGGTTGATGAAATAGTTAGATCATTAAAGCGGGTGGTTAAAAGAGAGAAAATAAAAATCGACAAAGATTCACTTGAAGTTATTGCGAAATCTTCAGGAGGATCCTTCAGAGACGCTATTAAAATATTAGAACAGGCACTTTCTGAAAAAATAAAACTTAATAAAGAAAGTTTGGCTGATTTTGTAGATAAAAGTAGTGAATTTAATCAAGAAGAATTTATTGTGCATCTTGCAAAAAAAGACACCAAGGCTCTTCTTGACACCATTGAGAATTTAGCAAAAAAGGGCACCAATATGGAAGGGATTAGTTTAGCAATCACCGAAAGGTTAAGACAAGCGCTGTTAGCCAAAAGCGGGGTGGAGGCAGAGGATTTAGAAGACTTTGACAAAGTTGATTTGATTTGTCTTATTGAGCTTTTGGTAGTTACTCAAAAACAACTTAAGGACAGCCCCATTGAGCAGTTGCCTTTGGAGATTGCGGTTATAAAATGGTGTGTTGATAGTAATCAGGGAGATGGTGGTGATAATGAATTTATAGTTAAAGAGGGTGTTAATATCAAGGACTCAAAGAACACTACTACTAGTAGTAATAAAACCCACGCTAAAAAAGTAAGTGAAATTGGGGACTCTTATATTAAAAAGGTTGGTGATGATATTTGGGAGAAGATTCTTGGTGGGGTAAGACCTATTAATGCATCCATTTGTGCTTTACTTAGAGCCACAACACCTCTTGGGTATGATGGAAAGACTCTTACTTTGGGTGTTTTTTATAAATTCCACAAAGACAGACTTGAGGATGGACACCACAGAAAAATTCTTGAGGGGGTTGCTGAGAAAATCTTAAATGCACCAACAAGAATTGTTTGTAAACTTACTCCACCACTTCCCAAACAGGAACCAGTTTTGACGGAGGGGGAAGATAAAGATATAATTAAGGTTGCAGAAGAAATATTTAGTAGTTGAAAAATATGGCATTTGATAAGTTAAACCAACTTAAAGATTTGGCAAAGATGAGGAAGCAGGCGATGGAGCTTCAAAAGGAACTTGAAAAGATTGTTCAAACAATTGAAAAAGGAGACTGGACGGTGTCGGTTACTGGAGATCAGAAGATTAGGTATATCAAAAAGGGTGAAGAGGAATTTACCCAGCTTGCTGATTTAATTAATGAAGCGATGAAGAAAGTTCAAAAAGACTCAGCTAAAAAAATGATGGAGATGGGTGGAGGGCTATCGGGTTTATTGGGGGGAATGAAGTAGTGAATGAAAATAGCCAAGCCCATATCTGCCCTAATTGAGTCTTTCCAAAAACTTCCCGGAATAGGTCCTAAAACTGCACAGAGACTTACCTATTATCTTTTACATGTTCCTCAAATTGAGTTGGAAAGCTTTGCAAATTCTCTTATTAGACTAAAAAAAGACACCCTACTTTGTTCACTTTGTAAAAATGTAGGAGAGAGTGATCCTTGTCTGGTTTGTATAGATCCAATCCGTACACAAACCCAAGTTATGGTAGTTGAGCAGCCCTTGGATATTTTAGCTTTTGAAAAAACAGCTAAATACAAAGGGGTTTACCATGTTCTTCATGGGGCAATTAGCCCTCTTGAAAATATCGGACCGGATGAAATTTATGTTGATGATCTATTAAAAAGAATTTCAAACAAAAAATACAAAATAACAGAGGTAATTATTGCAACCAACCCAACTATGGAGGGAGAAGCAACGGCAATGTATCTATTAAAAGAAATAAGAAATCTTAAATCTAAAGTTAAAGTTACTCGTTTGGGAATGGGAATTCCAACGGGTGCGGATTTGGAATATGCAGACGAAACCACCCTGACACAAGCTTTGGAGGGGAGGAGAAAGATGTGAATAAAACGCTGAAAAAAACCGCTCAACAAATTGCACAAGAACCACTGGAGATTCTCAAAAGAGTTCCTCAGCAGGTAGTTGGTAAGGAGGTGCAAGTTACTCCCAAAGAATCTAAAGAAGAGGAAAAACAACAACCACCAAGCGAAGATGTCAAGATGATGACCCAAAACGACAAATTAAAAAGCCAAAGGCTTGTAGATGCGTACGAAAGGGAAATGAAAGATATTAAAAATCAAAACTTACTTAAAGAGCTTCAAAGAAAAATATCCCAAGGTGAGCAGGTTTATCTTGAAGAATATCCACAATTATCCATTGAGCAAAAGCAAGTTTTAAAAGCTCAAATAGAAGCAGTTGAAAAACAGAAGGAGGATGAAAAGCAAGCAGATGATAAAGTATTGGTGGAGCCAACTCCGAAAAAGAGCAGAAGATTTACGCTTGGTAAAAAATCTCAGGTTGAAAAACAACAAACCAAAGTAGAGCGTCCACTTCCTCCTTCAGGATAAATTCATGCTAAAATAGCTTATGGCCGATGTCTTGTTGACAAACTCTCTTACCCGCAAAAAAGAAACATTTGTTGCTATAAATCCGCCTAGTGTTGGGATGTATACCTGCGGCCCTACAGTTTATGGTGATTCGACGATTGGCAACCTTAGAACCTACACCATGGCAGATACTTTACTTCGAGTACTTAAATTTAATGGTTACAAGATTAACTATATTATGAATTTAACAGATGTAGGACATTTAACTGGTGATAATTTAGGAGATGCAGATATTGGAGAAGATCGACTAGAAAAAGCCGCAAAAGACAAAAAAAAGACGGCTTGGGATGTTGCTGAACATTATATAGCTTCCTTTTTGAAAGATTTTGAAAAATTAAATTTAACAAAACCTCAAAAATTTGTAAGAGCAACTGATCATATTAGGGAACAAATTGCCCTTATCAAAAGGCTTGAAAACAATGGACTTATCTATAAGATCTCTGATGGGATTTATTTTGATACTAAAAAATTTGAGGATAAAGGCAACAAGTATGGGACTCTCTCAACCTTAGATAGCATAAAAGAGGGGGCAAGAGTTGGGGTAAACAAAGAAAAGAAAAATCCAAGAGACTTTGCACTGTGGAAATTTTCTCCCAAAAAAGGAAAAAGAGATATGCAGTGGGATTCTCCTTGGGGAGTAGGTTTTCCTGGTTGGCATCTGGAATGCTCAGCCATGAGTATGAAATATTTGGGAGAGAGTTTTGATATTCATTTTGGAGGTGAAGACTTGAGAACAACTCATCACCCTAATGAAATAGCACAGTCTGAAGGTGCAACTGGAAAAAAGTTTGTTAACTATTGGGTTCACGGAGCGTTTTTGAAAGTAGACGGAGGTAGGATGGGAAAAAGTAAGGGAAATGCATATAGATTAACCGATATAGAAAAAAATGGATTTAATTCCATGGCTTTAAGGTATTTATATTTGACAGGAAAATACAGCGAACCCTTGAATTTTACCTGGGAGGCTTTAGAGTCGGCACAGAATACTTTGAATAAACTATATTCGCAGATTTCAAGCTTAAAGTCTCAAACACAAAGAACAACATTGTCTGCCGAAAAAGAGGAGAAAATTGCACTATATCGCAGTGAATTTATTCAAAAGGTAAGTGATGATTTAAATACACCACAGGCATTGGCGGTTTTGTGGGAGGTTTTAAAAAGCAGTATCCCAAGTCAGGATAAATATGATTTGGCAGTTTCCTTTGATGAAGTATTAGGATTAAAACTTAACCAAGTTAAACCCAGAAAAAAGATCTCGACTGGGGCACAAAAATTAATGGATGAAAGGGATAGGCTAAGAAAAGAAGGGAAGTTTGAGGAGGCGGACAAAATAAGAATAAAAATAAATAAGTTGGGGTATAAAGTTAAAGATGAAAAGCTTTCTTGATAATTTAGAGAAGTATTTAAAGTTTTATTTCATTATAAGTATTGTGGCTCTTTCCGCTTTATCACTATTTTTATTTAAGCGCCTATATAAAATAGAAACCCATTTAGCAACTTTAAAAAATGAAACACTTGTAAAGGAAGTTGATGTCTGCGGGGAGGGCTGTAATAAGCAGATTACATCGGCTGTTTCGGATGCAATTGCTACAGTTTCTGGTGAGACCAAAACAATAATTCAGGAAAAAACAATTACAGCTCCATCGACAAAATCCTCAACACAAACAACATATATTCCTTTTTCGGGTCCAGTCACGACAACGAGTTCTGATTGGATTGATGCGCCAGGAACAGATGTCTATATTGATTTAGCAAATGATTATGGAAAGGGTGCTTATATTACCTGGGAAGGCTTTCTTTCTATTGCAGACGGTAATGGTCAGGCATTTGCACGACTTTATGATGCCACCCATTCAATTGCGGTTGATGGAAGTGAAATCTCCACAACCAACGCATCATCAACCCAAGTTCCTTCGGGAAAGCTTAACCTCTGGGCCGGAAGGAATCTTTATAGGGTACAACTAAAATCCCTCAACACATTTGTAGTTACATTTGCTAGTGGAAGGATTAAGATTAGCTATTAACCAGGTTCTGGTGTTATATTATTTTTAGATCCTTTGCCCTTATAAGTATTTGAGCAACACCTTCTTTTACAGAGTTTACATATTCTTCGTGAGACGAAAATTCCTCATCCATTAATTTGTTTTGATACAAGACAAACCCTGCAATACTAAGCATTGAGGCAAGAAAAGTTTTTTCGGTTGTTCTTTCCATAACAATTGGAATAAAAGGATGCTTCATATTAATAAGTATTATCGGCTTACCATTTTCATCTTTAGCTAGAATTGCGTCTGGAGTTTCTTCCTCGAAAATGGTAATTTTGATTTCCGGAAGGGTAGGGGTTTTCAGCTGCTCCTTTTTAGAAGTGTGCGATCTTGGACTTATAACACCCGGAAGAGTTCCATCTGATTTTTGTTTTGTTTCCTTTGGATGGATTTCTGCATCTTTTGGAAGTAGGTTAATTTTTTTAGTAAATATTCCAAAATCTCTCGCAAACTCGTTGGGATTACTGTACATTGAATTAAGGACAGTAACAAGAGCTACGGTTGCTTGTTTTGTTTTTGTTAAGTATTTATCCTTTATCTTAAGATCCTCAGGTTCTCTTATAAGTTTAGTTACATCCTTTAAAACAATTTGCCTTATTCTTACCAACATCTTATTTTTTTCTTGAGCCGAAAAGCTTGTTTTTAATATAGTTTTCGGTAACCATCCAGAAACATCAGCTGAAACAACAAATGAATCCATTATACGCCTGTCAATACCAGGGATTTTTAAAACTTGTAGCGAATCTTCTCCCAGCAGACGACCTTGATAAAAATAATATATTCTTTTTCCTAGTGGGTGAGAGAGTTTAGTAGAGCCATAAGAATCCTTTCTTGATTTTACTTCCTGAGTCTTTATATCAAAGTCAATAAGCCCCCAGGTTATTTGTACCTTTGATTTGTTTTTAATCAACTCAATTACTTTTTTTCCCATTTCAGGTTTTCGAAATGGAATAGTTATTGGTAGAACCCCAATTCTTTCTTTCTTTTTTCCCCTGATTTTTAGCAGCACTATATCAAGGTTCTTGTTTTGTATTTTGACACCATATCTGAATCCCAAATCCTCCGCTATCTCTCCCAGGTTGCTTGGCATAAAATCATCTCTAACCCCTCTTACTTCGAAAGTTGTATGGCTTTCTTCCTCGTTAAACGAAGATTCGAAAACTTCAGGAAAAAAGGCAACATTGGGATCCAACTTATTCCACCAATCTTCGATTTGCAGCTTGTGTGATTGACTGGTATTTGGAGGTTTTGAGGTAATCGTTATTTTGCTTTGTTCTTTTGAACACATCTCCAAAAAGCTTAGTTTTCCACCCAACTTGTGTTCTCCAATTTTCTGATCATCTTTATAAATACCGCCCCACTCAAGAAACTCCCGCATCTTGCTGGGATCCATGCCTAATGTGTTTTTGTGTACAAAGCTTATGGTTGAGGAATCAGGATGAAAAGTAACAATAACTTCTGTTTTTTCACCCGGGATCGTTTCATCTATTGCATTATCAACCAGCTCTGATAAGGCAATTTTCAAGTCAATGTCTCTTCGTATTGACTCGATGATTCCCGGAATGTCGTATTTTTGTTTAATTGCTTTGACTTTTTGTAAACCGGTTTTATCAATCTCTGGTGTCATAATATCTATTTAATTTTATTTACAATTGTGTTTCTGCTGTCTTATTTAACTTTTTCATTCTCTTTATATGAAAGGGAAAGGATATTGATAAATTTGTCAATTTTGCATTGATCTTTACGGATTGCCCCTAAAATAGTATAGGTAAGGTTCCATCCCTCACCGAAATCTCTTACTTTGTACCAACCGCTTCTACCGTATTTTCCGGTGACTGATTTGACTGCCTTAATGATTAAGTTAAGAGCTTTTACTCCTTCTTTTGAAGGTATTTCGGCATAATTGCGCTCATTTGCTTTTTTTGCGCAAGACATATCTAATTCTTCTCGCGGGTCTCCTTTGGGTTTCCAGCCGTGTGACACTGCCCAGTCAAACAGCTCATTATTATCTAAAACTTCCTCTGATATTTTTTGAAGAACCGACTTGTTTGTGTAGTTATTGCAAAGTATTATTTCTGTTACTGGGTTTTGCATCACATCTTTTGGAGTAATCCCGCTATCTCGCTTTTTTTGAATCTCTTTTTTTGGCTTTTGTTTTTTCTGTTCTGGTTTTTCAAACTTCCTATAAAGTACCTCGTTTATAAATTTGTATAAAGTAAGGTCCCCGTGGTGTTGGACTATAAGCTTATATAAATTATTGTATTCGGGAGACTTACCTCTATCCAAAACCGGCTGGCCCTTATACCCTGGTTTCCTTTCGGAGAGAGAGTTGATGAGTATATCTGACATGGTTCTGTGTTTGGGGTAATTGCCTATCTTTTTTAGAGTGTTTGCGAAGTTATTTCTGTCGGTAAAAACTCTTTGGTTGACCTTCCTTTTTTCTTTAATTGTTAAAAGATTTCTAAAATGGGTGTCAACAGCACCTATACCAGCCTCGGTAATATCATTATACACAAATTCGCCATCTTTCTTCTCAATAAGTCGCTGAAGAATTATTGCGCTTGCATTTTCCATCCAAAATCTAGGTTCTTTGGTTTTTGTGTCTTCAATAAACGTTTTGACAACAGCTTTCGGTTTTTTATCTGGCGATGTTCTTTCAATTCTAAGGGGCAAATCTATTTTCTCCTTGTCTAAAGATTCAAGAGCAGCTGTTACAGGATCTTTTATTGTTGATGTGGAGGAGAGGGTGCTCCTTAAATTTGCAAGATCTTGTAAACGCTGGAGTTTTTCCAGATCGGCCGGTTTTTGATTAAATTCATCAAGAGCATCCTTCCAAGCCTGATCGGACGCAAGCTCTTCAGTTACAGCTTTAACATAATCTATATACAATTCTTTGGATGTTGGTGACATATCTATAAATTAGAAGGCAGAAGCAAAATTATGGGACTATTTTAAGTGTCTTTCTGCTAAAAGTCAACAATTTAAATGATGAATTAAGATAGCTTGATTCTGGGTAGGGAAAAGTTTTTAACGACAATACCAACATGGTCTATTAAAGGATATTCTTTTTTTACCTCTGATTGAAACTTCTCAGCCAGTTTTGTGGTAAAGTTTGCATATCCTGCCTTTTCACTTTGTTTGCAGAGTTTGTTTTCCCACTCATGAATTAAAGCCAAGATTTTTTCTCCTTGTTTATTAAACTCTTCTTGATATTTATCTTCATCTAAAGAATAATCTGCATGAAGTTTTCTGAAGTTATCAAATACTTCTTTGTTTTCTTTTAGCATTCTTTGAAAATATTGCTTGTACTTGGTCATATTAAGAAAGCATAGATTAGTAGATTATCTTGCTCAAGATACAAAAATCTTAGTTAGGTGTTTCTTAGTAAGATGTACATTGGGGTAGCCTGTTTAGATAGACACATATTTCTGCTGCAAGCCAGTCACCCAACACACCTCCACATCCGTTTTGGGCAATTCTTTTTAGGTAATAAAAATAGGCAGTCTTTCTTACATCTTCGGTTTCATCAGGGGTTAATTCACCTTGAGCTTTGAGCTCCTGATATTGTATGTGGAAAGGTTTGTGCTCAACCACGGCAATGGCTTATTATATACCAAGTTCAAATATATTTGATAAACGACTATGGGTTTTATACAATACTTGCCATGGTTGAAATTGCGCAAAAAAATATTGAAGATGAAAGTAGCGTGAGATGGTTTGAGGCAACAATTAACAAGAAGATTGTTGGTTTTGCAATAGCTAGAGTAAAGGAAGGTGTGCTTAGTTTAGATACGATTCATATAGAAGCCTGGGCAAGAGGACAGAAGATTGGCACTAATCTTTTAAAGTCAGCTTTTAAGTGGGGGAAAGATCAGGGAGCCTTGGAAATTGTAGGAGAGTTTTGGCCCGAAGGGGGAAAGGAAGAAAGAAAAAAAGTACAAGGGTTTTATGCTAAACACGGCATTGTGGTTGATGAAAATAACGGATTAAGAGGAAAGATAGATCATTTATGAGAAGAAAAGAAATTTTGCCATTGGGAGACGAAAAAGATATTAAGGATATTATTGAAAAATTGGCCTTGGTTGAAATCTGTGGTCTAAGGGTTGAGGATATGAGTGAGGATAATCAAGTTGAGCTACTTATTTATCGAAAGTTAATGATTGATGATGAAGAGTTCGCTAGGGATGTAAAAAAAAAGAGTAAACCAATTACTTATAACCAGAGGAGAAAAAGTACCGCTTTATACTGGTGAAGATATAACAAAAGAAAAGAAGCCTCGGGGGCAAGGAGGTGAAACGAATCTTCGGTTTTTGCTACCAAGATTATTTAAAAACGATTTACCACCAAGTAGTATTGGAAGTGCAATAGATCCTTTGTCGCACTTGGATAAAATAGGAAAGAAAATGGATCGCAGCCGTTATCCACATAAATTTAAAGAAAGCAAATCGGAACAAAAGGAAATTAGAAGAAAAAAGAAAGAAATGAAAATATTTATAGGATTATTAGACGAAAAAGGTAAAAATCATCATAAAGGAGATATATTTTATAAGTCTCTAAATAAAATGGTATGTACTTTTGACAGCTTTGAAGTTTTTATTGAATATTGT
>JBHPHS010000013.1:0-16128 GCA_042571305.1 Patescibacteria group bacterium
TCGACAGAGCTTGTATTTGCGACAGGCACTACAGCCGCTGCTACTGAAAAGATGAGAATAGATAGTGCTGGTAATGTTGGTATCGGCACAACGACACCCACAACTGTAATAGACGCAGTTGTTGATGATGCAACTAATGATAACGTTACAAACATGTTAACCCTAACCCACACAACAACCGGCACAGCTACGGCAGGAGACTTATATACAAAAGCACTACTTCATATGGATGGTGCTGACGCATCTACAACATTTACAGATGATACTAATAAAACATGGACGGCTGTAGCTAATGCCCAAATAGACACCGCACAGTCTGAGTTTGGTGGGGCTTCTGGTTTATTTGATGGGACAGGAGATTGGGTTACTACACCTACAAACACAGATTTTGATGTAGGTTCATCAAACTTTACAATAGATTGTTGGTTAAGGCTGGCATCACTTCCAGGAGCGGGTGTTAGGTATCCAATACTTAACAATTATGGTGGTTCGCCAACCAACGGTTTCTACTATAATATAGTTGAAGCTTCAGGTGTTTATTACGTTCAGTTTATTGGGTATGATGCAGGCTCGCAGGATTTTGGATACTCTAAAGCCATATCCTTAACAGCAAATACGTGGTTTCACCTTGCATTTGTTAGAAACGGAAACACCATAACAGCTTATAAAGACGGTGTATCTCTAGGCGACGTAACTGATTCGGATGATATTGGAGCCAGTACGCAAACCGTATTTGCGGCAGGACATTCTGGCTTAGGTTCTTTAAATGGCTGGATGGATGAGCTTAGGTTTTCAAATGGTGTTGCAAGGTGGACCACTGATTTTACTCCAGAAACAAGCGCCTATACATTTAATGCGACAGGGATCGGTACTGGAATACTACTTAACTCCGAAGATGGTGCAGGTAATATTGAAAATGTTGCAAGAATTGTTGGAAGCCTTGCCACTGTAACTGATGGCTCAGAGGTTTCTGACCTGATTTTTGAAACAAGAACTGGAGGAAACGATCTAAACAGAAACATGCGTCTTTTTGGATCAGGCAACCTTACAATTAAAGGGACACTCACCCAAAGTGGAGCACCAGATATAGCTGAGAATGTAATTGTTTCAGATTCTTCCATCGAGGCTGGTGATGTTGTAGCAATTGACTCTGATTATCAAGTTTCAGACAATGAAAACATCTATAACCGAGTAGCGGTAAGAAAAGCTGATGCGCCTTACTCACAAAAGCTATTAGGGGTAATCTCATCCGATCCTGGAATTGTTCTAAATGCTCCCAAAGACAGCATAGATACCGACTTAAGAAGTCATTACAACGAAAGACCCCTTACTCTTTCCGGACGTATTCCGGTCAAGATTGATCCTGATTCAGAACCATTCACCCCGGGAGATATGTTAACTGCCTCTGAAAAACCAGGAATGGCTAAAAAGGCAACCAAGGCTGGAAATGTCGTTGGTAAGTCTTTACAGTATTGGCCTATGGGAGGGGCTGACAATAGTAAAGCACTAATTTTTGTCCAACCTGGGTTTTTTGACCCTGATGCACTTTTAACCAGCACAGGTGATATAAAAATCTCTTCAATCGAAGAACCGTCTACAAGCACAACATCAGCTGATACTTCTAATGAAGCTATAGATAGTCTATACAAAATTGTCAAAACTACGCAAGACGGAGCTGACATAGTAATTGACAGGATTGGAATATTTGGAGAAATGGTTGCAGCAAATATTCGAGCTGGAGCTGTTGAAACACAGGAGTTGGTGACAAAAATTCTTCTTGCAGATATTACCAAAACAAATATTATTTCTCCTCTACCTGATCAAACTGATATTGCAATAAAGCTTGGAAGCGATGCAACTCCTTCCGGAAAACTCGCAATTCAAAACACATTGGGTGAAGAGGTTGCAAGTATTGACTCATCAGGAAGCGCAGTTTTTGAGGGAACGGTTAGTAGCAACGGCTTGGATATAAACGGACAAGCTAGTATTTCAGGTACTTTGTATGCAGACAGTATTAAATCCCAATCCTTAGATGACATTCAAAATTTGCTTCATCAAGTTCAGGAAGATCAAGACCTACTGGCTCAGGCTGCTAATTGGAGCGTGAATACCTCAACAGACTCAGCTTACATAAAAAGCATAGCTGCTGAAAATCTTTTTGTAACTGATGTGGCAGCAGTAACTTCCCTTTCTGTAACAAACTCAGTAACAATCGGGGATGATCTTATAATTCAATCATGGGAAGAAGGTGGACTCGGTACCAGTATTGACACTTTAAGAACACCTCTTTCTCTGCAAGCTTTAGCTATGGCACCTATTGAGATTATGGCAGGAAGAATAAAAATTGACATTAATGGGAACATGACGATTTCAAGCAACCTTACTATTGCTGGGGATTTGGAAGTTAAAGGAAAATCAAAACTAAAAGACGTAGAGCTGACAAAGTTAACTATTGCAGCTCAATCAACCCCTTCGTCAGTTTTGTCAGCAAGCTCATCTGCTGTTATTAACAGCAATGCAACAGCTGGCAGTGCGATTATCTTAGCTGGTATTTCTGAGATCACTATTAACAATTCAAACATAACGGACAATACCTTGGTTTATGTTACTCCAACCTCTACTAGCAAAAACAACGTTTTGTATGTAAAAAGTAAAGAAAGTGGTAAGTTTGTTGTCGGGTTCACCGATCCTCTGGATATAGACGTACAGTTTAATTGGTGGGTTGTTGACGTAAACTAGATGTGGTTTGCATGTTGACTATAATAGTTTCACGCAATAGATTTAAGCAAGGCTAAAGTATGAGTAATATACTAGAAACATTAGAAAGATATATTCTTTATGTTTTTGTTGCACTTTATGCAGTTTTTGTTCTACCTTATTTTCCCTCCTCGTATACTGTTCCTAAGGAAGCTTTCCTTGCCCTTTTGGTTTGTCTTTATTTTGCTGTTTGGGCGTTAAGACTTATAGTTAAGGGGTCAGCAAGACTTCATATCGGTAAATTTGATTTAGCCGTCTTTCTTTTGATATTAGCCTACCTTGCCTCAACTCTCATAAAAACTTCAAATAAGATGGAAGCATTTTTTGTCCCCGGAACTGTTTCTTACTTGGTTCTTGGTGGATTTTTATACTTTTTAATAAACCAAAATATCAGAAAAACTAAAGAAAATGTGTCTGTTTTCTTGATTGTATCAGGGGTTTTTCTTTCTTTATTTAATCTTTTTTTTACAAGTGGAGTGTTTTCTAATATTCCTCAACTTCCCGACTTTTTCAAAACTCCAGGAGCTAATCTTATTGGAGGAGGTTTGCCACAGATAATATACCTTCTTGTGTTGATTCCTCTAATAATAAGTTTCTTAATGAGGCAGAAAGATGTGGTAATGAAGGTGTTTGTTGCTGTTTGTGGGTTGGTTGTACTTCTTGGGATAGGACTCACCGTTATCGAGATACTTCCTCCCAAACCTCTATCTCCAAAACTTCCCTCTTTTAACGACAGCTGGCAGATTGCAGTTGAAACATTAAAAGTGAGCCCTCTTTGGGGAGCTGGAGGAGGAAATTATCTAACAGCATTTAATGGTTATAGACCTCTATCATATAATCAAAGTGAACTTTGGAATGTACGCTTTACCTCTGCTCATAACTTCTATCTTACTGCAATGACAGAGGCTGGTTTTGCTGCAGTTTTTGCTTTGGCTCTTCTTCTTCTTGGTGTATATAGGCTTATTTCAAAAAACTTCAACAACTCTCATCTAATATCTTTGGTTTTTTTGCTAATCCTATTTGCATTTTTCCCAGCATCACCGGTTTTAATTGTTCTTCTTTTTATTCTCTTATCTTTAAGCTCATCTTCTGAAGAAAAATCAGTTAACATAAACTTGCTTGCACAAGCAGATGAGAAAGCCTCCCCTATTGCAATGCGCATACCCGCCATGGTTGTCGGGATAATTATTTTGGCAACAGTTTCTATATTTTGTTACTTTGCAGCAAAAGCAGTTCATGCTGAGTATGTATTTGCACAAAGTCTTACCTCACTTTCCAATAATAAAGCTAAAGATACTTATGATCAAATGAATAAGGCAATTGCCCTTAATCCATATGTAGATAGGTATCACTCCTCCCTTGCTCAGGTCGAAATGGCTATAGCTGGTTCTTTGGCCTCTAAAGAAGCCGTCTCGGAAGATGACAGAAACACCATAACACAACTTATCCAACAAGCTATATCAAACGGTAAAGCAACAGTAACGCTAAATCCTCAAAGGGCAGGAAATTGGGAGGTGTTGGCACGAATATATCAATCAATCATGCCTTTTGCCCAGGGAGCTGACAACTTTACTATCCAAACATATGCTCAAGCTGTCGCTCTTGATCCAATAAACCCCAACTTAAGAATTGCCTTGGGAGGGATTTATTATTCTTTGGGAAAATATGATGAAGCAATTGATTCATTCAAATTGGCTGTTTTGGCAAAAAGTGATCTTGCTAATGCCCATTACAACTTATCTATGGCTTACAAAGAAAAGAAAGATATTCAAAAGGCAATTGATGAAATGAAGCTGGTTCTTTCGTTGGTAAATATAGATTCAGAAGATTATAGACTCGCAAGCAATGAGCTACAAAGCTTGGAAAAGAATCTTCCAGTACCCACCGAATCTACTGAAGTACAAGGAGAGTTAACTCCCCCACAGCAGTCGGTTGAGCCTGTAATCAGTCCTCCGATTGAGCTTCCCTTCGAGGCAACTCCTCCAGCTGGGTTATAACTAATTTAGATAGCAAGAAGTAAAGCTCCGACAACCAGTAAAACACCCATCCCGGCTGACAGTATCGTTGGTAAAGAAGCGCCTGTTTCCGGAATTGGAGGAGCAGGTGTCGACGTTGCTGATGGGGTGGCTGTTAATAAAAAACCGGGTGTTGGTGTAGCTAACGTTGGGACGGGTGTGGCAGTGCTTGTTCCGCTTAAGGACACATCCAGCTTCCCTGGAGTCATGGCTACCAGTACATTTGAACTTTCACCACCCGCTGATGCTGTAGTTGTAGGGTCAAAGCCAATAGAATATGAACCACTTTGTGCTGAAGCAGGAACCGTACCTTTTACGTTTAAAATATTTATATTCCCACTTACGGCTTGTGAATCATCTAGAGTAAAGGCGACAAAAGAAACTTTACCTAAAGAGTTGTCTGTTGTGTTATCAACCAAATTACTAAAATCCAACAAAGCTGATGTGGGCGTAACCTCTGTAAGCTGAAGAGCCGATGGGTCAAACTTTAACTGAACATTAACACCGGTCACCTGGTTTGTTCCCGTATCTATTTTTACACTAAAGCTTACACTCTGACCTGGATTTTTAACCTGAGATGACGGAGCTATTGCTATAGTACTTGCTGGAGCTGCCTTTTCTCTGATGTCTTGATTTCGCCTTACCAATATAACACCTGCGGCAATGCCTATTAATAATAAAGTTACTCCCACAATTGAAAGAATTATTTCTTTTTTGTTCATTTATATAAACATATTAGTATTAATAATTATCTTATTAAAGATGTAAACTTAAAATCTTTTATCAGCGCTGTGGTACAACTTCAAATATCGCAGCACTATTAGGATCAAAATACTCAACTGCAGACCAGGATCCAAGATCATCTGTTATCTCTTTTGATTCTCTGGACTTTCCTCCAAAATCAATTCTTTTAAGTATAAAGTCTGTGTATGGTAAGTTTATGAATCTAAGAGGAGTTGCTTCGGAGTGTCTTCCATATGGATCATAATTAACTACCAATACCCTTATTTTGTTTCCTTCTTTTCTAGCAAAAGCTTTAATCCAGCTTCCTTGACCACTTAAATTTACCTTCTCCCCCCTCATATTATTAAGAAACATCAAAGCTCGATATCTGGGCTTAGGCTCATGTGTTCCAAACTTTTCGTGGGTTAATATTCCCCATCTACCCCAATACTTTTCAGGCCCAGGTCCATCCTTAACCTCAAAGGTAAACATCTTTCCAATATTCCCCTCAAGAACCGCTGATGAAGCAATTAAATGAATTGCACCAAATCCACCGTCATTAACAGGATCCGTTTCACTGTTTGGTCCAGCTTCGGTTATTACAAATTCCAAGTTGGAATACCCAGGATAACTTCCCAACCAACTAAAAGCATTAAGCCAATCTCTTTCGTAATCATTAATTTTCATTGAGTATCTGTGCCAAGAGTAAAAATCCAATCTTAAGTTATTCTTTGCAGTATAATTAAGAAGTGAGTTAAACCAATTTCTGTAAAGTCCTGTAGTTGCTGGTCCCCCTATCTTAAAAGGAAGTACTCCAGTTGCTTTTGATGCACCAGTCGCTGAGTGATAATAAAGGTCAAGATAGTTTTTCTCACCATAGGTTTTAAACTTTCCGAAAAGATCAGGCTCGTTCCATACTTCATAGTAAACATTTGAAATACCTAATCCAGATTTACCACTTATATGCTCAACCGTTGCCTTAACAACAGATTGCCAGTCATTCCAACTATTGGGAATATCTATAATATCACCTCTAGAAATTGCAGGTGGCATATAGGAAAGAGAAATAAATGGTTTTGCTCCAGTTGCCAATATATCTCCTATAACCAAATCAAGCTCATTCCAATTGTATGATAATTTACTTGCTGAGTCTCTGGATACTATGTTATAGAAATCATATATATGGTCTATTCTGATATATTGTGGTTGAAGAGGTTTAACTTTGTCTATAACTGGCAAAAATGTCCTACCTTTTTCCTCTCCTCCTTGTGCTAAGTTTTTCCAAACATCACCGGACACCTTATATGAAGATCCTGCATCAATAATTAAATCTGCTTTTTGTCCAAAAGCGCTACTGAAAATATGAGTTTGTTTATCTATCAAAAAAACAGCAGCGAAAATAGAAGCTAAAATTAAAGCAGTTTTAATATATTTAGGCAGGTTCTTTTTTTTCATTAAAGAAGTGGACTCACCGAGAATCGAACTCGGATCATACCCATGCGAAGGGTATATTTTGCCTTTAAACTATGAGCCCAAGCTAATTAAACATTATACAATTTTGTTAACTTTGAAATCTACTTGCATTCATTCGTGAAAAAAACCTATCATAATTGTATACATTAATGCTGCCCAAAAAAGATATAAACATGTCCCTATTGAAAAGAGGGAGTTCTGATCGTTTCAGTAGCGGACTTGTTGAACCTGTTTCACTTTTTATTACTCTATTTTTAATCCTCACAATTGCAGTCGGAGTCTCAGTAATTAGTAAAGAGGGAGTAAATTTTGACTTCAGAGAGCTAGCAATGTGGGGTGGCAGTGGTAGTACTACTACAACTAAAACTAATAACCAGGTTAATAGAGAAACTGCTAGTCGCAACACTAAGCCAGCTGCGCAACCTGCAGGAACAATCGGTGTAAGTCGCGATGTTAGTGTTATCAATAACAGCGCTGATAGTAGTGGTGATACGGGACAATCCAACGCAACGGTAAATACTGGAGGAAGTAGCGCTGGAGGAAGTAGCGCTGGAGCGATTAGTACAGGTGTGCCAATCCTGCCCACATCTTTACAGCCTAACGCAACTACTCAAACCAACCAACCCGCAGCTAACACTTTTGGGTGGAGTCCACCCCCAGAAGAAGTAAATAATCTCTCTTACTATAACCCAGCAAACAATAATGGTTGCAATTTTATTTCAGGAACTTACTGCACCGCTACCGGAGATCGTTATGTGATAAACATCCCTTCAACCCAAAAAGCTTATGGAGACTGGGTGCAAGAAAAAACCAACGAACTGTTAAATATCTCAAATGATGAAATAATCCAAAGTGCAAAAAACGATTTTTCTATTTCCGTTGTCGCGTGCGGAAATAGACCGGATACAACAGCTTGCTATCTAGAAGAATATCAAAAGAAATGGATAACAGATAACATTATTCTTGATAAAGGAACTAAAGAGACTGTTATCAAAAACGTACTTAATAATAAATTAATATCAGACTACACAGACCCAAGTATATCCGATGAAAAACTAGCACAGTTATATGGAGATCCCAGTATAGCAAAGAACCGAGATCTTCTTATTGAGAGAATACCGGATAAATACCAACGAGCTGAAGCTGAAATATTAAAAGATAAAAATATCAAATTACAAGACTATACATACTTATCTGATGAAGACTTTAATCTTAAATACCCTGGAAAAACTCGTCAAAGCATTATTGCGGGTCTTAATCTCGCACAAGATAAAATTAAGCAACTAGATCAAACCAGAACTAAATATATCCAAGATATAACCAAATTTGACAAATATGTGACCTCTAGTGACAACGAACTTAAAAAAGAATACTGCCAGAATCAAGACAACGACAGAACCTGTCTAAATGACTTTAAGAATGTAGATTACCTTACTGGAGTTGATGAAAGTATCAAAAAACAGGCAATTGAAATAAGAAGTTTTTACAACGACCTTCAAATATACAAGAACGAAATATCAAAAATTTACAATGCTAAGTCGGTTGAAGAGGCCACATACATAGATTCGGAGGCTATAAAGTACTGGGGTAGCAAAGATATGGAAAATCGTATGAAAAATTTGGGTATATCCGAAACCCGAAGCGAAATAAACAAAGTTGTAATAGAATTTCAAAAGCAAAAAGCTAAGTTAGATGCAGATTACAAAGCTTATTTTACCTATCTTGAAAAACTATACAGCATACCACCAAGCGCCGGTTTACCTGCTCAATTGACAGGTCCAATAAAAGATAACCCAGTTTTGTCTGGGTTTGCTAACAAAATCCTTGAACAAGCAAACAAATTGGGTATTTTTCTAACGCAGGAGCAATTACAAAAACAGGCTGAAAAAGCTTTATCGGACTTTCGTCTTCAACAACAAAAGCAGGGATTATATGACAACTATATTAACCTAAGCAACAAACTGGCAGCTTGTACAAGTATTGGTTGTGCCACAGAGATTTCTAGGCAGATATCTGAAGTTGAAAAAAACAATATCTTTGACAAGATCTGGGAAAAAGACTCACAAAAAGCAATCGATTTTCAAAACAATCGTTTAAAAGCATATGATCAATACATAACTCTTCATAAAGATTTTGCAGGTTGTACTAACGATTCCTGTATAAGGGTTGTTCAACAAAAAATAGCAGATGTCGCCAAAAGTGAACACCTTAACGAGGAGCTGATAAAACAAGCAGATGAACAAATTGCTAATGAATACGAATATCAAAATGATAAATCTAAAGTCCGTGAGCTATATATGCAGCTTCATAAACAATTTACAGACTGTGATGGAAACTCTTTTTGTGAAGGCTACCTTGCAGCAACAATCTCGCAAATTCAAAACAGTACATATTACGACAATGTGTGGGAAAATCAGACTCAGATAAAAGTACCCACAACCACCGCTCCCCCGCCAACAACTTACTATGGATACCCGGTTTTATCAGCTGATGAATTTATCATTGCAAGACAAAATCAAGAACAACTATTTACCTCCTTAGCTAATTTCTTCCCCACCTTAAAGCAAAATATTGTCAATACTAATACAAAATATTGCCAAGACAAATTAAACCAGGATGGTTCATCCAACCTTAACGGCCAAGTTTGTCTTACTTTATATTCTCAAGGGTTGGTCAAAGAAAACACCCCATATGGGAATCTCACTCCCCAGGTCGTTAATAATGCCAAGCTTGAGGCAATTGTAGATATCTACGGAGAAAAAGCTTCGGACTACATCAACAAAGACAGTTGGGTTCCTGATTATTCAAAAATGTCTATGGAGGAGGTAAGGATCGTTAGTACCCACACCGAAGATATTCTTAGAAAACACATATCCAACAGCCCAACTCTTTTTGATGACAAAGTCTCTGCTGAAAGCTATGCAGTTAGTCCTAAACTGATAGAGCTTTATTACAGTAGCAAAAACCAAGCCTACAGTATTAAGGATATTGTTAAGGCTCCGTACGCTTTTAACGAAATATATGACAACAACCAATGGCTCAACGTCGAAGATCTTGGTGGAAGAGAACTGGCAAGACAAAACCCGTTTATTGCAGCCACAGGAACTTTTTACGATATGATTACCGGTCAACAATTAGGCACTTCAGCTTTTAAAAATGTTAGGTTTTGGGAAAGAGCTTTTCTAATTTTCTCACCGGAAAGCAAAACCCAAGAAAGAGATTATATTACAGGAATAAGTAGGGATAATCTTGCAACAGACCTGGCAAGGCTGGGTGTTAATATAGATCCAATTAACTTTAACCCTAGTGAAGTACTTGAAGTTCCCAAAAACAATATTATCTTCAATGCTGTTGTTTCAGGACACAATAAAAACCGAGAAATTGCTTCCCAATACAACCGGGACGGTTTCCGTGTACGTGCGGGAAGCTCAGTTGACTTAATTGCGATTCCTGGAGCTTATATAACAGGTTTTGCCTCAGGGTTTTTATATCCTGTAGGTGGTCAAATAGCAAGTGATCTAATCTGGAATACATTAACTATTGGAGGTAAATATTTCTTGGAGTACGGTATCAGTAAGGAAGATTTAATTGCCGATAATCTTCCCTATTCAGATTTAGCAGAATCTTTTAGAGATAGTCGCCGAGAAGTGGCAGTTAAATCCTTCGGTCTCCAAACCATCATAAGCATCGCAGGAAATTACGCCGGTGAGGCAGTTGGCAAACGCGTACAGGTGGGCAAATTTGCTGATGAAATTACCCCAGAAACAGAAATTGCCCTTGCTTCCTCTATTAAAAACCAGAAGTTATTCTACAAAGGTAACTCTACATCCTTGACTGATGATTTCTTCAAGGGTGCTGAGGTAAAGTATTTAACGTTCGAAGATCCAATCAACCCCGGGAAATTCAAGTATGTCAAGGTTCCTTCAACTATAGAATCCAAGGTAGATTTCACAAATTTTATTAACGAACAAAGACTTATCGCAGCGAACACAACCGTTGTTAAAATAACCAATGAGATTGCTGAAAACGCTGCAAAGGCCATTTCCGAGGTTACACCTGCCTACAAACGTCTTAACCTCTTTGACCGATACAAATTCGAAGAAGGAAAATTTGTAGGAGATGTAGCAAAGAAACTTGGTTTAGACAACAGCTTCTTTATCTACCCAGTAACTGCTAGAGCTCTTGTTGTCCCAACACAAAAAATGACTTTATCGTCGACCTGGGATGCAATTAGATCAGGACTTAAACAAGAAGATGTAACAACAAAGCAGGTTGCAGAAAATATTGTTCAACCTTCCAAAGTTTCTGTAGAAAACGAACAAATAGCCATTAAAACAGCTGATGAGCTAAAAGATACCAAACCGGGTGAGATTGTTTTTCTTAAAGAAGCAACCCAAAAACAACCTATTTTGGGAATAGTTGATAATAATAATGAATTTAAAGCTTTCTCCTCCCCCACATCAAGAGTGCTCTCCTCTCCTCTGGTTCCTTCAAGAATAAAAAATGCGATAATTGAAAGTACCGAAATTGTTGACGGATCACTTCGGATAAAAAGAGCAAATTTCCTTTCTTCAGTGTTTAAACAAGAAGACAACTTTGACTTCCTGAAAAAAGCGTATAACCCCGATGCGGCAGGCTATCGACTTGTAAAAGCCGATGTAGATAGTTCTGGTAAGGTAGTACTTGTTTCTACCTCTGAAAACCCTTCAGTAAAACTTATGCGTGCAGTTAATGAGTTTAATGAGAACGACGAGGTGATTGAGGATATTATAATTAAAAACCTACAAAAAAGGGGTAAATTCCCGATTCCCTCTAATCCAGAGGAGCTAGCCCATTTCAGTAGCGATCAGGCTGAGCTGATCATTGACTCGATATTCAATGATCCCGATACAAAAGGAAAAGTATTTCTTAGCTTCACCGGAAGCGGAAAAAGTACTGTTATCTTTCCTGTGATTTCTATTCAAAAAGCTCTGAAGGGTAAAAATGTTTTGATTATTTTAAGAACCGAATCCGATGTAAATAATTTCTTAAGTGATTTTCCTATCAATGATATCGAATCAGCTTTTGGTTTGAAAGTTGAAAAGTTTTTAAGCCAATCAGGAGATGCTTTTCCTGAAGGGGCAAAGATTGTCGTTACCACAAAAAATGTTATTTTTGAAACACTCAAAGAAGGTAATCAGGCAAAAGTTATGTTGGATTATATTGATGGTCAGGTACTTATTGCAGATGAGGTTCATGATACCCTAAACCTTTTGGAAAAATATGCAGTTAGCTCAGGAGAAATCATTCCAATAGCCGAAACCAAATATGCTTCTACGGCAAGATACTTCGCTGAAGTTACCCAGTTGAATTCCATGAAGAAGCTGCTTGGCAGAGTAAAAGAAAATATCAATAGCGGAGGCCGTATAAGTACAATTTTTGATTTCCAAGGTGACAAAGCAACCCTTAAGGACAAAAAGCTTCTGGGAGAGATCTATAGCGATATGCTTGATGATCTGAACTTCCAGAGAAACTCTGTCGGTAGTGAACTCTCTTCAATAAAAACTAGGTTAAAAAATGCAACAAACCCAGAAACATTCGAAAAAATTCTTAAGGATGTGGATGAAATAGTAGTTAAGCTTGATAGGCCAGGAGTTGCCCTTGATGAGCAAACATTAACCTTCTTAAACCGCTCTAAAGCTTTTAACGCCAATTTAAAGCCGCTAAGCCAGATTCCTGGAAACAACTATGGAGAAATTGCATTAAGAGCGGGTGATATCGATATTTATAAAGTCGCACCAAAAGAGTTTAACACTCTCACTGGTCAACAGTATTCCAGAGCTTATGACGCAATGGCCTATGAATTTTACGGTAGAGAGATGCTCTCGGCAGTAGGCATAAAAACGGAGTCAAATCTTTTTGCCAATGCATTAACGGTTGATCAGGTTACTGAAGCTCTCGGAAACGTACGCATCTCTCTTACATCAACGTCAACCAACTATGCAAGCTTTGGAAGTAGGTTCGGGGAGATTATTGGAGGATCAGGCACCCCTACCTCAACAGCAGAGCAGCTTAAGGACGTATTCGGAATCCTTCTGTCCAGCAACAACGGTCAGGTTAAAACGGTTGGTGAAATATTTGATGAGGTCAGAAATAAACTTAATTCAAGACAACTTGCAAACAACAGCGGAAGGGCAATTGATAATGATGTAAGAATTATAAAAAATGCTGAAGGTATCGAAAACATAGTCAAAGAAGCACAAGACAATGCAGTATCAACCAGGAGAAACTATGCAGTAGCTTTGGGAGAATCACCTAATGAGAAAATAATACAAAAAATAATTGGGTCAGAAAATGAGTATGGAGTAATTTTAAAAGCCGATGGTAACCATTACGCGGTAAATGCAAGAGGAAATATTGTTGAAAGGTTTAAGTCTCTTGATGAAGCTAATAATTACCTTACCAACAATAAAAGCGCTTACAGAATATATGAACTTGGAGCTACAACCGGTATAGACTCCCCCATGAGAAGTTCGGAAGCTTTCATAGTTTTTACTGATGATTTAACTGATTTTGAACTCCTTGCTCAGGCTTTGGGAAGGGACAGAGGAAATGAGGCAGGAAAAGCAGCACTTGACACAGCTTTTGCTAAAACGCAGGTGGTACTTATGTCTGAAAGAGAGACTCCCTTAACTTTTGATGAAGCTATTAAAGATATATATCAAAAGAACAGTGAAGAAACCATAAAGATTAAAAGGTTAAAAACTATAGACGTAGCAATCGATAATCAAATACTAAAAGATCTTGAATCTATGAGTAAGAAATTCGGTATCGGATCCAAAGGTTTATCCAGTATCAAGGATCAATGGTTTGAAGAATCTGCAAATGATGCAAGGTTGTTTGTAGACGAATTGTCAGTTGAAGAGTACTTAAGCAAAAAGGTTGAAAGGGGCAGAGGCTTTCTTGAAAGCGCCTTTAAAGATGTAAACCCAAGCAGGTGGAAAGAATTGGGAATGGATAAACCACTTGCGGTTGCCTTCGGAGTTAAATCAGAGTTTGCTGATGTACCCCTTTCCCGAGCAGAGGATTTAAAACAACTTACTGAAATTATATCTGCCAAGTTCAAACCTGAAGAAATTGCTAATATCTTTCCTGAAGTTGTCTACGACAGTAAGCCTGCAAATGTTGTTACGGTTGTACCAGAGACCACTCAAACCTTAAAAGGAATTGCACAAGTACCCACCGTTGTCTCAAATGTTACCCAAAAAGCAAGCACTGGAATAACCAACGCAACAAAATCTATGATATCAGTTCCTCTTAATGCTGTTAAAAATACTGGTAAAGTCTTTAGTCAAGTGGTTAGTAATCTTGTTCCTCCCCGAACTGAGGATGTGATCACAAATGACATAAATACCCTTGCCCTGAAACCCGGCTTTGATATTCAAACAGGTAAATTCAACGTAAGCCAATTCTTCAATGACGTCTTTGGAACAACCTTACGAACAAATGTAAATATTCTTAAATCAGATATTAATCAAGGTAAAGTAACAGACGAAAATAATTTACAAGAAAGAGTCAATAAAATATCCTCCACTCTACCTGAAAACTTAAAAACTGCCTTTCGAGAAGGAGTTAATGAAATATTTAAGGCAAAACAAGAAGCCGCGATTCCCCCATTCATCACTCCCCCTCAGGAGCAAACTCCAGTTATCCCTGAAGCAATAAAAGAGGAGCCATCCGTAGCACAAAAAGAAGCCAACTTACCAAGTGTTGAGCAAGCGCAGATTACAACAGTCGAAGTTATTGGACGTCTAGAAGAAAACGGGGGCCTTTCCGGAAGCTTGGTCTCAAGAAATCATGCTTTAGTATATCGTAATAACGCAAGTGGTGTACTAAGCGTAGCAGACTACAATTCTACAAACGGAACTTATATACGCAAAAAAGGACAAACAACTGACCAACGAATAAGCGGAACTGTAGAATTAAATGCAGACGATGAAGTAGTACTTGGAGGAAGAAAAGGAAATGGACGTGTTCTTACTATTAAAACTATTAACGGTAAAAAGGAGTTACTTTCCGAAAAAGAGATCATTCTCGGAAAAGAGATTCAAACACCAGATGTACCCTTATTGGATACAGATAACGTGTCACAAATTATTGGTCAATCGAAAGTAGAACCTTTAGTATCAGATCTCCCATCACTCCTAAAACCAAAGATAACAATCCACGGAGGTGAATATATGGGAAGGATTCTAACTACAGATGATTTATACAAGGCAAAACTTTATCCTAAATATACTATCTCCGTTCAAGGGGTACAATACTATGTTTCCGATCCTTTTAAACTTGGTGATAGTGGAAGAATTGCATATATTTTGTATGTCGATGATGGGAAAGGAAACCTAATAGCCCGCTCGTTTTATAGAAGCAATTCAGCCGTTACTTGGAGGTATCTCCCTGGTTATACAGCAAACGAAGAAGGGAGGGTTATTTGGTATTCCAAAGGATACGGAGAAGAAGGTATCAATGCCCCTCTACAAATACAGCAACTTTTAAGTACACTTCTTGATGAAAAAGTTCCGCTGGCATTAACCAATCCGGATTACTTCTTTGCTGGTACAGCCTATGGAAGAAGAATGTCCGATAGCCTGATACCTGATCCTGTAGAAAGAATTACCTTAGATTATGACAGAAGTGGTGATCTGCCAAATCCAAAAACTATTAAATTTACTAATGCAGAAGATGCACCTGATTTTAATTCATACATTTCAAGCTGGGAAGAGAATACAAAAATATATGGATTGATATCAAAAGATGTATTCCTTTCAAAGAACAAAAAATATATCTATGTTTTCTATCGCGATCAACTAGGAAGAGCAGGAATATCCTTCGTAGAAAACAACTCAGAACCTATGAGCCAGGGAGTAAGAAGAAGGGCAGTTGTCTTAGGTCCTTTAGCAACACCTATCTTTGAATATGAAGACCAATCTTATCAATACGGTAACTCAGAACTACGAAATGGTTCATACGTAGATATGTATAAAAATTTCTTAAGCAAGATACCGGTCATTCAAGAATATCAAAATTTCATTACGGGTAATTCCGTTAAAGTTTCTACACCCCAAAAACAACAAGTTCAACAACCTGTAACAATCCCTCAAATTCAACAAATTATTCCTTC
>JBHPHS010000014.1:0-14966 GCA_042571305.1 Patescibacteria group bacterium
TCTGAGAATAAAGTGCTAGCAAGAGTAAGGGATTTTATAACCCATAATAGAAAATTCTATATAGTTACGCCTAATCCTGAGATTATATTGGCATCTTTAAAGAGTGTTAGATTAAAAGAAGCACTTAACAAATCAGATCTACCAATTCCTGACGGTGTGGGTCTTAAGTTAGCAGATTCTTCTTTAAAAATAATAAAAGGCAGAAAACTTTTTAATTCACTAATTTCTTTGGCAAATAAAAAGAGTTGGAAAGTGTTTTTCTTGGGGGGTAAAGGAAACGAAGCAGAAGAAACGGCAAAAAAGCTTAAACTTAGTTACAAAAGAGTAAAGATAGAAACGTTTGCTGGTCCAAAATGGAACAACAATTTAAAACCAGTATCAGAAGTAGATAGTAGGATGGCATATGATGCTATAAAAAAGATAAACTTATTTAAACCCCATCTTCTTTTTGTTGCTTTTGGTTATCCAAAGCAAGAGATATGGATACAAGAGAACTTGAAAAAGCTTGATATTGGAGGGGCAATGGCGGTTGGAGGGGTGTTTAGATACGTTTCCGGGCAAGCTAAGCTTCCTCCTAAGTTTGTTGAAAAACTTGGACTTGAATGGGCTTGGAGGTTTATTACAGAGCCTTGGAGGACGGGAAGAGTTATTAAGGCATTCATTATATTTCCTTGGAAGGTGTTTATGAATAAAATAACCAAGAAATGAAGAGCCTGATCTTGATTAAACTCGGTGGTAGTGTAATTACCAATAAAAGTAAGCCATTTAGTGCTAGGCGAAAGGCGATTGCGAGACTCGGAAGGGAACTTCAGCAAATTCAAGGGAAATACAAAGGTAAAATACTAGTAGGACACGGAAGCGGTTCGTTTGGGCACACTGTCGCTTCCAAATATAAAACACAAGAGGGAGTAATCAACAAAAACAGTGTTAAGGGGTTTTGCTTAACAGCAGATGCTGCTATTCGAATTAACAGAATTGTAATTGAGGAGTTTCTAAAGCTAGGAATAAAGGCAGTTTCGTTTGCTCCTTTAAGTTTTATATACGAAGGAAAGGTTTTTTTTAACAACATTAAAAAAGCTCTTGATATTGACACTCTCCCGATTATCTACGGCGATGTGATTATGAATAAAGGTAAGGGATTTTGCATTTACTCAGGGGAGAAAACTTTAGACTTACTAGCAGATAAGCTTTCTGAATATTACAAAGTTGAAAAAATTATCATGGTTGGTGATACTGATGGGGTATATGATTTGAAAGGCAGGACAATAAAGAAAATATCAGCGAAAAACAGTAAAGAAATCAGATCAGCATTGGGGGGTTCAAAATCAACAGACGTAACAAGGGGCATGCTTCATAAAGTTAACCAAAGCCTGAGTTTATCAAGAGAGAAGAATATAATTACGATTATTATAAACGGGAATAGAAGAAATGAGCTGGTAAAGGCTGTTATTGGTCAAAAAACCAAAGGAACAATCTTGACTTATTAGTCAAACTCTCCAGGTTGTTTGTTTAGGCTTTCCATAATTTGCCTGCACACTTCTGGATCTGTCAAATCAAGCTCTTGTGTTTCGCCGGTAGGCTCTCCGTCTTTGTAGATCTCTACAGTTATTGTTGAGTTTTCTGCTGACATAGGTCAATAATTATACTTTATTAATATTTTCTTTCTAGTATAAATTCTACTAACTCTTTTATGTCGTTTCGTGCAGGTTGGTGGGAGAGGAATTTTAGGTCTTTTTCGAAAACATTAAGAGCTTTTTGTTTTTCAGATTCAGCCAAGGCTCTTGCGTAGGCAGTTCCTTTGGCTTTTGCTATAGTCATTTTACCTTCAAGTTTGTCTTGTTCTATATCTAATATATCATCGACAAGCTGGAAACATCTTCCTAAATGTAGTCCAAATTTAGTCAGTTTGTTTATTTGTTGTTTATTTGCTTTTGCAATTAGAGCACCGAGTCGAAGGGGGAGTGCCATTGAATAATATGAAGTTTTACCATCGGCTATGAAAAACCAATCGTCATCTTTTATCTTTTTACCTTTTTTTGTCCAAACAACCTCAACAGCTTGCCCATGCTCGGTACGAAGGAGAGTATTATAAAATTCATCCATAATCTTGAGTGTTTTTTGAGGTTCAAGAATTGTATGATTATCCATTAATACTTTCCACATAATGGTTGAAAGGGTATCTCCCGCATTAATCGCAAGCTCAACTCCGTGTAGTTTGTGAAGAGTTTTTTTGCCTCTTCTTTCTTCAGAATCATCCTGTATATCATCATGGATCAGAAGCCACTCTTCTGAAAGCTGCATGGCAGCTGCTGTTTTTATTGCTTTTTGGGTTTTTGCCCCCATTGCCTCAGCTGTTAAAAGAACTAGTGTAGGTCTTAAGTATTTTCCTTGACGTATTGGGTAATCTTTGACAATATTCCAGTAATTGTCTATCTCTGGAGCATATCTTGCCGGTATAGCAAACTCGCTAGGAAACTTAGGATCCTTGAGATATTTTTTAACCTCAGGCCAGACGAGTTTTTTGTATTTATTTAGAGTATTTTGAATCATTAAGTACCAAGTATACCTGTATGATATAATTTATTCCATGCCTAACAAATTAACACTCCCTAAAGGGACTTCTGTACCTGATCATATAGCCTTGATTTTGGATGGAAACCGCCGTTGGGCTAGGGCTAAAGGCCTTGCTCCCTGGGAGGGGCATAAAGCGGGATATCTGGCTGTAAAAAAGATTGCAAGGGCTGCAAGGGAATATGGAGTACACACCTTTACAATATGGGCTTTCTCAACTGAAAATTGGGATAGACCCCAGCATGAAGTTAATGCAATTATGGATCTTCTTAGAAAAGGTCTAAAAGAGTTTAGTAAAGAGGCACACAAAGAAAAGATAAGGTTGGTGCATTTGGGACGTAAAGATAGATTCCCGGATGATATTGCAAATCAAATCACCAAGTTTGAAAAGGAAACAAGCCATTATAGAGATAGTATTATCAACCTAGCTCTAGATTACGGGGGAAGAGATGAGATAATTCGTGCCTGTCAAAAAGCAATAAAATCGGGTATTCCGGCGGATAATCTTGATGAAAAGGCATTTGAAAAATGTCTTGATACTTCCAGTCAGCCATATCCCAATCCGGATTTATTTATTAGAACCAGTGGAGAACAGCGAACAAGCGGACTACTGCCTTGGCAGATGGCTTATACAGAGTATTTTTTCGAACCGGATCATTTACCGGATTTTACACCAGAAAAATTAGGAAATGCGATTCTTGACTATTCAAGAAGAAGACGTCGTTTTGGTGGAAATGACGCTGTGGAGCACCTTGCCTTTAGACCTGAGGTTACAGCAAAGTTAGAGCTTGCCTGGTGGAGGTTGGCAAACATTCCTGAAGGTATGAGGCTTAGAGAATACGCTCTAAAGCATGTAAAGGAGCAATATGGGTTTTCCAAAGAACTTGCCAAGGATGCGGCAAAGCTAATGATTGAGGCTATTTTAGAGGAGAAGAAAAGTAAATGGGACAAAGCAGCAATTAAGCTTAGGAAATTCTATCAACTTATTAAAGATGAGTTAAAACTTGCCTTTGAACCCAGAATTGTTGCTTCATTAGAGATTAAGATGCGAAAGGAAAAAGGGGAAGCAGAGGAAACAACCAAACGCTATTTGGCTGAGGTTTACAGGATTTCTCTTTTTCAAGCAGCAAAAGCAGCACACTTGAGAGTTTTAGCTGAGACTGAAAGAAACAAGGGCAACTGGGATAAGTGTGAAGATTATCTTACCAAGTACTACAAAGCCCTTAAAGAACGAGTTGCGTGATCCTTCCTTTAATTAATATATTGACAGGTTAATGGTTTTACTGTAAAAAGACGGTGATCTAGTTAATAGTACTTCTGTCTAACGCCCCAAATACTATAAAAAACTTACATATATGCTATATTTTGCATTATTTACTGTTGGATATATTACCGGAGCTGTTACCCTTCTGGCTATCTTCTGGCCAAAGAAAGATATTAATAACTTATAGTTGTTGCGGAAATTATTACGATTTAATACCTATATTATTTTATAGCACAATTTTAGCTTCATCTTAACTGAAATTCTAATGAGTTATTCTCCATCTATAAGATAAGTTTTTATAAATTCATAGTCCCATAATGCCTATTGACAGCTGTTCCCATGGTTGGTAACAATTATATGAATGATAACTGCTCAAAAAAGAAAAAAAGCCGTTTTTGCGGTTATTAATGAAAAAAAATCGGTAAGTCATGTTGCAAAGGAGGCTGGAGTTGCAAGGAAAACAGTTTATTCTTGGATTAAAAGATATAAGAAATCTCCTTCAAGAACAAAAAAATATGCCTTTGAAACAAAATATCCTAGAGGGAAAGACCATCCTGCTGCGTATAGTCATAAACTTAAAGCTAATTTAATTAGAGAATTGAGTAAAAACCCCAGTCTTTCTCTGAACTCTCTAAGTAAGAAGCTTAAAAAAGGAAGACATGCCATCTATAACTTACTTAAGCACTTAGAATTGACTACAAGAGCTGATAGAGAAGCGTTTGCAAGGCTCTACACTGGTCCGGGAAGGCTTGAAATAGACATAAAAATTAGTTTGGTAAGGAAGGTAAACAACAAAGAGGGATCTATTAGTCAACTTGCCAAAGAAAACAATGTTTCCAGAAAGACTATATATAAATGGTTAAGTCAATATAACCAGGAAGGTAATCTCAGCGAAAAATACGCTTCAGGTTTGGCTCATCCAAGAGCATATAATGAATATCAGGTTTCAAGGATACTATCTTCAGTTGTCAAAAATCCCGAGCTTTCCATTCACAATTTAGCAAAGAAGCTCTCACTCTCAAGCCACGGAGTTTACAACGTCTTGAAAAGAATGAACTTAACCTACAAGGAAGCAAGATATGCATATGCCTCTAGCCATTCTGAAACAAAACTAGCTTCAGCATATTCATGGCTTACGCAAAGGTTGAAAATTGTATGGGAACAATTTGTACCCAGTCTGCTGCCGGCTCCTCCAACAGAAAATTTCACCCAAAGGTTATCTCTTTTCTTTAAAACTTTCCTTGCCTCAACAACCTTTACCTCACTATTTACCCTTGCATTAATCTACTGGATAAGAATCTTAGGATCAGCATCATCAGGAAACACAATAGGTCTTTTGTTTGCATCGGTTGCACTTCTGATGGGTTCTTTCTTCTTTATTTATTCTCTGAAGTATTATATTTCCATTACTTTGGTACTGTCATTTTCCGGTCAGGAGGGGAAAAGCAAGAGATTATGGTCTAAAAAGGGAGGTTTTCTTTCCTGGTTATTAGCAGGAGGGGGTAATTCAGGAAGAGGGGGTAACGGTAATGGTAATCCTGTAGGACTTGAACCCAATCTAGATCATGTATCTTTGGCAAAAAAGCCTTTTGTTTCGGTTCATATTCCTTTCTTTAATGAAAAAAAGGTGGTTAAGCGTTCAATTGAAGCAGTAGTTTCTTTTGACTATCCCTCATATGAGGTGATTCTTTGTGATGATTCAACGGATGAAACATCTGATATTATCAGAGCCTATCAAGAAAAATATCTATCTTCTGGAGAAAAACTCAAAACTATTTCAAATACCAAAGAAGGATGGAGCTTAACCTCAATTGATGTAAGGCCAGGGGTCACCCTAAAACACCTACACAGATCCTCAAGAAAGGGATTTAAAGGAGCAGCATTGGGATTAGGGCTTAAACTTTCTGATCCCAGGACAGAGTTTGTCAGTGTATTTGATGCAGACTTTGTCCCATATTCAGATACCTTAAGCTTATTCCTTAAATATTTCAAAGTACAAAATAACATGAACGAAGACTACACCAAATCAAATGTGGCAGCAGTTCAGGGTTATCAGTGGCATGTACTTAACAAATCCGAAAATTGGATTACCAGAGGAGTAAGAAGTGAGTATGCGGGTTCTTACGTCATTGAGCGAAGCGGAATTGAAATCTACGGAGGGTTAAAGCAAATTTCGGGCTCTGTATATATGGTTAGAAAGGACGCGCTAAAGGAGGTGGGTTGGGGAAGTTCAATTACCGAGGATTTTGAACTAACACTAAAACTTTACAATGCAGGCTACAAGGTTGTATATACCCCGTATGTTCAGGCACCTGCCGAGTGTGTATCAACCTTAAAAAGGTTAATCAAACAAAGAATGCGCTGGGCAGAGGGACACAGCAACAATATCAAAAAGAACTTTGTTAGCTTAATGAGAGGGAACAAATTGTCAAATTCTGAGAAATTTGAGTTTCTCTACCTAAGCCCTTATTACCTTCAAGCATTTTTCTTTTTGGTTGGAACCATATCTTGGTTTTTGGCAGAGGCTGTTTTTGCCTCACGGCTTCCTTTCTGGACAGAACTTTGGGGTTGGAGCTTGGTTTTAACAAACATTATTGCTCTTCCACTTCTAAATGGAATTGGTCTTTTTCTGGAGGAGTCTGAGAACAAGGATTATTCAGGTCTTGCCTCATTCATTACTCTTTCATATATAGTCGTTCCTTTTCAGGCATATGCTGCAGTTAAAGGGTTTCTGGAGAAAGAAGAAGGACCATGGTTCAGAACTCCCAAGACAGGAAAGATTACAGACGTCTTTGCAAGAGGTAAATTCTACAGATTTATTCAAGGTATTATCCCGGGCAAAGCTGTTGCCAACAACCAATCTTTAGCAGTTAACTATCAATATCTTAATCTACCCTCAGCCAATAATAGGTTTAATAACTTCTCAATAAAAAGAAGAAAAGGAAACAGGGGTGTAGCTATGACTGTCATGACTGTCTTGTTAATTATTTCTTTGACATTTTTCAGCTTGGCTCCGATGGTATCTCAAAACAATATTCCCGTTGCAACAGCATTTGACGATGGTTATAACAAAGTGTTGCTTCATATGAATGGAACTGATGCCTCAACAACATTTACAGATGAGTTGGGTAAAACCTGGACTGCTGCTAATAATGCTCAAATAGACACAGCACAGTCTAAATTTGGTGGAGCCTCTGGTTTGTTTGATGGTTATAATGACTACATAACCACACCACACCACGCTGATTTTGACTTGGGTTCAGGCGACTTCACTATTGATTGTTGGGTAAGGTTTAACGCACTTCCTGCTAACGGAGTGTTGCAGTTTATAACATCTCACTATTATATCAACCCGTATATTAATGGTTGGTATTTTGCTGTTCGTAATACAAGCGGCACATATTACTTAGCATTTTATGGTTATAACACAAGCTCAATAGTTATAGCCCAAATTAGAGCAATTTCCCTGTCTGCAAATACTTGGACACACCTAGCGGTTGTAAGAAGTGGAAGTAGTTGGTATCTCGTTAAAGACGGTACACAACTCGGAACAACTGGTACAGATGCAGACGCTCCTGGAAACATATCAAGAGTTGCAGCTGTTGGTATATCTGCCTATGATTTAGGAACAGGTGATTTCAATGGCTGGATAGATGAGCTTAGGATTGGCAAGGGTATTGCTAGATGGACCGCTAATTTTACACCTGAAACCGTTGAGTATCCTGAAAATTTATGGTTTTTCCTATTTATCGTTCCATTTTTGCCTATCTGGTTAAGAAAGAAAAGAAAGAATACAGTTAAATTAATAGCATTATGAAACAAAAAAAGGTTTTTCTAATTATCTTAATAGCAGTAGTCATAATTTTGGTTCTGACACCATTTACTCTATCATTTAATGATGTTTTAACAAAGCAGGTGGAAAAACTTCAGTGGTATATCTGGATACAGGATAGGGTTGTTCCTATAGGGGTTAGGTTGGTTGGGGTGGTTATGAAGGCTTTGGGAATTAACTTTGTAGCTTATAAAGACGGATTTACCGTAAATGAAATTCCGGGAAGACTTAGTTGGAACTGTCTAGGTTGGCAAAGCCTGGTTTTGTTTTTCGTATCAGTAGTATTTGGTTTTAGTGCAGGAAAATATACATTTATCTCCAAAACAATTACTCTGGTAACTGGTTTGCTGGGCTTGTTTTTGATGAACCTTTTTACAATAGTGTTAATAGTTGTACTATTGATTGTTTCAAAACCATTATATGCAATTGTTTTCCATGACTATTTTGCTGCGATAGCGACAATGCTTTACTTGATACTATTTTGGTGGTATTCGTATAGTTATACACTTGAGGAGAAAGAAACATGATATTTCCACCTCAAACATCTTTAATAGCGGTGACTGTGGCTTTGGTTAGATTTTTGGAAAGTACAGGTGCAACTGCCTGGGGATCGGTGTATCCATATTGGTATTTGGGCACAACTGCTTATAAGTTCTTAATTGGACCGGTTATACCTATTGTTGCTTCTTTTATTCATAATCTTTATCCAGGTTTGTCTTTATTTAATGTAATGATATATATAGTTGCCTTTAGCTTTGTAATATCTATTCTTGGATGGTCAACTCTTTCATTTTTGATTTCAGGGAATATAAAGATAGCCGTAATTTTTGGATTAATTCTTTTGATTATGCCTTGGAGGTATTTTTCTGCAATTGCCATTAATGAAGCATCTATCACAATTGCTAAAAATTTACTGCCTCTAACACTTATTGCATCTTGGCTGTACATACAAAAACGATCAATAACAAATGCAACCATGACAATTCTTTCTATATCACTTGTATTGTTGGTAAACACTGACGCTTTACCATTATTGATTGTGGGTTTGTCTTCTTTGGTTTTGGCAAGAGGGTTTAAGAAAGGTAAGGTTAGATTTCAAAAAAGAACCTTTAAGCGTATTTTATTAATTATTGGAGCTTCTTTGTTGGTTGTGACTTTGTGGTATTCACCGGCTTATTGGATGACTATCTTAACAAATCCCTCTATTGGAGGGGTGAGTGGTTTTAGAGTTATTTTTAGAATATTTGATTTTGCAAGAGCGGCTCTACCTTTTTTACTAGCAATCGTTGCTGTATATTTTTCAGGTAAGATTAAATCCTCTCTAGGGGTATTTGCGAGCATTTGGGTTTTAACCTTTCTTCTTTTGACCATATTTCGGTTTTTAGCTGATTGGGATTTTTGGATGGACTGGTCTTTATGGATGGGGGAGGTAGAGATTGGTTTGGGACTTCTTATTGTTTCTAATTCAAGGAAGGTTTTAGGATACTTGGTTTTATTAACAATTCCCATTTTAGTTGTTTACTTTGTTTATAGGGCAATGGGTAAACCTAAACTTATATCCAACACGGTTCCTGAGGGGGTTAAAAGTATTGATGCATTGGCACAAAGTGCTGATGATAAATTGGTTTTTACCTCAGGTGCAACAACCTTCTGGTTAAACGCTTTCTATGACACTCCCCAGGTTCGTGGTGGCAGAGATGAGGTTTCTGATAACGCTTTCTGGTACAAACTTGCATATGAATTTAGAGAAGGAAAAGACTTAGCAAAAACACAAGAGTGGATTGAAAAAACTGAGCTTAAATATATTCTTGTTCATGAGCAAGAATCAGATGAATACTATCATGATTTTAGATATACAGATAAATGGAAAGAACTCGGTAAGGTGGTTTGGGAGAATGAAGGTGATATATTGTATGAAATACCTTAAGGTATAATTACTAATCTTAAATATGGATAAGGATAAAAAGATTCCCTATAAAAGCGAAACAATTGCTGCCAAAAGGGCAATTAGGTTGGCTGAAAAAATAAAGCAAACCAGAGAAATAATTTCGACTAGAAAAGCCTGGTGGAGCAATACCTTTTTAGAAGTATTTTTTTTGTTGATTGTCTTTTGTATAAATCTTTATCATCTCCTTCCTGTTTTTGGTACATCTTCCCTAGATGTTCCTTTTTCCGGACCAGTTATGCCGCTTTTGGCAAAGTTGGTTGCTTATATTTTTAAAACCCAACCTCTAATGGCAACCCAGAGTGTAAGTATTTTTTTCTTTCTTGTTTTTCCTTTTACCCTTTATCTATTGGTAAAAAAAATAACCTCAAGAAAGCTTGTTGGATTTACAGCCATTTTTGTCTGTACACTGCCTATCTATATGTTTGCGGCAACCAGAATAAAGGAAGCTTTTTTTGGGCTTGATGTTTCCCACATGGCCGGATTATCTATTATGCCTCTTTCTCTTTGGGGACTTTTATCCTTTCTTAAAGAGGGAAAGATTAAAAATATGATTGTTGCGGTTTTTAGCTCAGCCGTTTTGGCTTTAACCTCTCCTTTTGCTTTTGCTAACTTTCTGGTATTTGCAGCAATTTTTACCTTTTCTGAGATGCTTCTAGGACAGGGTAGGCTTAAATTGTTAAGATCTATTGCGGTTTTTGCCTTTGCTGGAGGTTTGAGTTCTTTTTGGTATAACCCTGCTTTTTTTGTTTGGATGATAACCGGACCCTTTGGGGAAGGAATAAGGGCAACGATTGCAAAAATTGTGCCTATCTCTTTTTTTACTCTACCCATACTACTTGCTTTTGGATATCTTCTTTTTGACAGAAAGCCACGATTACAGCCCGTATTTATTGCAAGCTTTTGTACAATAGTCTTTTTGATGGTTTTGCTTACCAGTGGCGGAGATGCATTTAGCGCAACAAGTAGATATTTACCTGAATTAGGAATTTCTCTAGCGCTTTTATCAGGGGTACTTTTAACCAAGACGGTTGACTTAATTGTTATTAAAGAAATGAAGGTACTTGCCAATATCGGAACCTTTTTGGTATTTTCACTGATGTTTGCTGTTACCATTTTTAATGGTAATAAATTATTTGAGGATGAAACCAATGTCTTGGGGTATTTTACAGATATTCAGAAAAATGAACTCTGGCAAGCAAGAGACAATTTTGGGGGAGAAAGCCAAACGTTGGGGTCTGTTATTACATTTATAACACTTACCGGGCTTGGAGTTTTGGTTAAGAAAGAAGTATGAAGGCACTTGTTACAGGTGGGGCAGGTTTTATAGGTGCTAACTTGGTCAATCGGCTGTGTCAACAAGGCTGGAAGGTGACGCTTGTTGATAATCTTGTAAGAAAAGGAACTAAACAAAATCTAACCTTTCTTAGGAGAAGACACCCCTCTTCCAAACTTAAGGTTGAAACGATTGACATACAAAGTTCCATAATGTCTTCTTTGCTTTTATCCCAGGACGCAATTTTTCACTTGGCTGCCCAAACAGCTGTGACAACATCAATTAAAGATCCACTATTAGATTTTGAATCAAATACGCAAGCTACAGTTAAGCTTTTAGAAATATTAAGAAAAGCTAGATCAAAAACTCCTTTTATCTTTGCCTCTACCAACAAGGTTTATGGCGCAATGGAAAAGCTTAAATATGTCAAGCTACAAAATAGCTACCGTTTTAAAGACTACCCTAAGGGGGTTGATGAATCCTTCCCTGTTGATTTTTACACTCCATATGGTTGTTCAAAAGGTTCAGCAGATTCTTATGTTCATGACTACTTTCGGATATACGACCTTCCGACTGTTGTTTTTAGGCAATCGTGTATCTATGGGCCAATGCAGTTTGGAATTGAAGATCAAGGTTGGTTGGCACATCTTGGACTTTCATATTTATTAGATAAAACTATTCGAATATTTGGTGACGGTATACAAACCAGAGATATTCTTTTTATTGATGATTTATTAGATGCTTTTTTCCTTTCTTTGAAAAATATCAACAAGGTCAAAGGAGAGGTGTTTAATATCGGGGGAGGGGCTAAAAATGCAATATCAGTTCTTGGGTATCTTAGCTACTTAGAAGAAAGATACAACAAGAAACCAAAGATAGTTTTTAAGAAAGAAAGGCCAGGGGATCAAAAGGTGTTTATTGCCAACAGCCAAAAAGCAGCAAAAATGCTTGGTTGGAAGGTTAAAACTGGTTATAAAGAGGGACTTCCCGTGATGCTTGATTGGATAGAGGATAATAAAAAAATACTTTCCAAAACATAATGGAGAAAAAAAAGATAGCTATATTTCATTGTGCATTTGTATATTCCGGTGGTGGGGAAAGAATTGTGTTGGAGGAGGCAAGAGAACTTAAAAAAAGGGGATATCAGGTAGAGGTTTATGCCCCAACCGTTGATTATAAGAATTGTTACCCAAAACTTCTTCGGAAGTTAAAAGTTAAAATGTTTTTACCATCTTACTTTGGCAGATTGCCTTTTAGAAATGCAGCAAGAATGCTTGCAACAAGTCTTTTGGCACCCTTTCTAATATATAAGTTTTTAGATACTGACATATTTATTGGAGCAAACCAACCAGGAATTTGGATCGCTTTTTGTATAGCAAAATTACTTGGTAAGCCTTATATTGTTTATCTTAACCAACCAAACAGAATCGTATATCCAAGGCCTATTGATAGGAAATACGGATGGTATACAACAGTTAGGGACTATCACTTCCTTTATCGTTTATTAACCTTTGCAAGGCCCATTATTCTTCACCTTGATAAATATTCAGTTCAGTTTTCTAATGCAATTTTTGTAAATGGAGACTATATAGGGTCAGCTATTGAGAATATCTACAGTAGGTCTGTTATTAATGCACCAGCGGCCTCCCATGTTCATAGTATTTCCAAAAATCAAAGAAATTACCTTTTAATAACTAATCGTCATGATCCTCAGAAAAGGTTTGATTTTGTGATATTAGCCTTAGAAAAAGTTTTAAAGATTAACAAAAAATTAAAGCTTATTATTCCAGGCCCGTTTACCCAGCACACCAAAAACCTCATAAATTTGGCAAAAAGAATGGGTATTGAACAAAATGTAAAATTTATAGGTAAGGTAACGGAGAGTAAGCTTCAGAATCTCTACAAAAAAGCTTACCTTTATTGCTATCCTTCACCGGAGGAGGATTTTGGTTTGGGACCTTTAGAAGCGGGTGGTTGGGGTGTACCCACTGTTGCTTGGAGGAATGCAGGCCCTACAGTAACCGTTGTTGACGGAACAACCGGTTATTTGGCTAAGCCTTACGATATTAATGATTATGCAAAAAAGATATTAAAACTTCTTAATAACAAAAAGCTCAGAGATAAAATGGGAAAAAATGCATACAAAAGAACCAAAGATCTTTTTTCTTGGGAAAAACATGTTGATACACTTGAATCGACAATAAAAACAGTTCTTTAAGGGGATTGTGAAATTTATTAAATACAACCATAATCATTATATGCCAGACAAATACATTGAAAAATTGCTTAGAGATGAAAAGGAAGATGTCAAAGAAATTGGTCAGGCACTTGGTCTTAGTCAAAAACCAAAAGAACCCAATGAAAAAAGTAAAGAAAGAAAAAGGGAGATAGTCATATTTGTCTTTTTTTTCTTAATTGCCTTAGCAGTTAGGTTATATAGTCTTTTTTACATAACCACTCCACAAAATGCAGGAATAGAGGGCTGGTATTCGGATGTTTACCACCACTGGCAGATTGCCTATTTAACAAAGACGGTAGGATTGCACCAAGGCTTTTTAAGACTTTGGGATTTAAAGGGACTGGAATATTTTTGGGGATTAATCCATCCCTTGGCTGGAGTTGTCTTAATTACCATAACCAAAACTGCAAGTATTGTCCCTTTTCGCCTTCTATCGGCTGTGAGCGGATCTTTTGCCATTGCCGTGTTGTTTTTGATAGTTAAAAAGTATTGGGGTATTCAGGCGGGGTTTGCAGCAGCTTTAATTGCAGTATTTAATCCGGTTGGTATTTTTAGTGATGCCTCAGGCATGGTTGAACCTTTGGGAATTGCTTTTGTGCTTTTGGCAATTTATCTCATATACAACCAACCCTTTCTGTCAGGTTTTCTTTTTGCGCTAGCAAGCATGACCAGGGCAGAGTATTGGGTTCTTTCGGTTTGTATTATTGCATGTCTGGTTATTATTAGGGTGAAAAAAATAAACAGACCCCTTTTGTTACTGGGATATCTTATTCCTATTTTTGTATATATGAAGTACCTTCTAGATTGGACTGGGAATCCAATCTATCCTGTTTGGTGGAATTATATGGGTAACTCAGTCGGTGTTTGGCAGAAAGAAATATTGCCTAATGTAAGTCAGCTTTTTGCTCAGAAGATCTATTGGGTAATTAGTGCACTTTCAATTCTGGGTGTTATCTATGTATTTGTTAAAAAGCCAAAATCTTCCCCTTTTTTGCTGTTTGGATTCGGCAACTGGCTTGCTTGGGGAGTGGTTATCGGAATGACCAAATATCTTCTTTCGTATCTTCCCCGTTTTTGGGTAGACAGGATAATGCTCTGGCCATATATGTTTTTGGGGTCTCTTTTTTCTATATTGCTTTTCGGTTATCTTCGCAAAATAGTATCTAGAGGTCTGAAGGTTACATTTTCAACATTTGCTTGGATAACTACAGTTCTTTCTATTCTTGTGTTGCAGTTTTTATGGAAACCAATTCACTTTTATTATGACCCAACACAAAAAGATTTTGATAATTTTAAGATTATGGCACAGGAGGTTGGAAAACATGACACAAAGCAGGGAAAAATACTCTTTCCAGAACTCTGGCCACCTTTTACTTATATGATGGTTTATTATGAAGGGGTAATGGGGGACAGGATAATCGGGCAGATGTTTGACCCCTTTTACTATATGGGGGATGAAGATGAAGTATTTAAAAACTGGGGAGAAAATAGGCAAAAAATTAAGACTTGGTTGGAGGAGGAAGATATTCGTCTTTTGATTCAGGTGAAAGATAATAAAAGATACAATATGCTCATTGACACAGAGCCTGATTGGTTTGAGTATCTTGGGGAGGTTAGAAATGTTGACTTGTATAAAGTATGGCCCAAAAACTAAAGATTGCCATATTTCATCTAGGGTTTTTCTTTTCTGGAGGGGGGGAGAAGCTGGTAATAGAGGAAGCTTCAGGATTGACAAAGAGGGGTCATCAGGTAGATATTTATGCCCCGGTGATAGATAAAAAGAAATGCTTTCCAGATATAATCGGGAAAATTAAAACTCATTCGCTTTTTCCTTCATTT
>JBHPHS010000015.1:0-13003 GCA_042571305.1 Patescibacteria group bacterium
AAATTGAAACTTATTGATTATGCCTTAAATGAAGAATTGGTCACGTTACAAGAAGCTCAAGAAGCTGTGGTAAATATATTAAGGTGAAAGAAGACATACTATTCTCTAAATAGACTAAGCACACCAATCATCCAACATTTTTGCATTTTTAATGTCTCCTCTCATGCATACCAAAATGTCACACCTGGAGGTGTTGACCTTATCACACCCTGGAATTATGTCGCAACGTACACGACTACCTGGTTTTGACCCTTGTTTTTGTCCATTATACCCCTGATTATTGTCGCTTTCATCAAAACCTGCGGTGTTTCCGCCATTTATTGGAACATCAGATTCTACCATTAACTCCGATTCTACCGCCTTTTTTTAATTTGTTCAACTTTAGAGTATAATATGAAAACCTTAGGGGTGTCGTTCAGTGGTAGGACGGCGGTCTCCAAAACCGCTAACGGGGGTTCGATTCCCTCCACCCCTGCAAAATAGCTTCAAAGTGATATACTAAACAACTATGAAAAGAGAGAGTAATCCTTTAGTAGCAAAAAACACGTTTATTACTTGTAGAAGTATTGAAGGAGGATACCAAAAAGTTTCAAAAGAAAAACTTACTTTTAGACTTAGTGCGTATGGTTTTATCTACGAAGATGGAAAAGTGGTAACCGTAACTAATAAAAGTAATGGAAAAATATGGTATCCGGGTGGTGGAATAGTAATCGGTGAAAAAATTAAAGTTGGATTGTCAAGAGAAATTCGTGAAGAAACTGGATTAAAAGTTAAAGTTGGAGAGATTGCCCTAGTTAAAGAAAATTTCTTTTACTATAAACCCCTAGATAAGGCTTATCATGCTCTTTTAATATTCTATCATTGCCAACCTTTAACACATAGGTTACTACCTGACAATAAGGTTGATGACATAGAATCTATAGAACCAAGATGGACAAACATTTCTGATATTAAGAAAAAGGATATAGGTGATATATCTAACGATATTTATAAAGTTTTACAAACACTAAAGTAGTTCCCTACATAGTTTACTAGCCCCTGCAAAATAAGCTCAAAGTTCTTCTTCAAAAATAAGCGGATAAATGTCAAAGGCTACTTCTTCATAAGGATGAACCTTACGAATTGCAGAAATTACTTCTTTTGCTTTATTTCTCTCACAAACACATTCAATTCTTTCCTCCTTAACTTCTTCAAGCCTACCAACCTCACCGATAAATGGTTTAGCTCCTTTTGTTGGTTTATACCTACCAACTCCATCAACTGAATAACTACAGTGGCTATAGTTCCCAATCCTTCCGGCCCCAGCATCTCCCATCACCTGCCTTATAATATCAGTATGAGTTTTAGGAACAAAAACAACAATTTTTACTTGTTTCATATAAATTTCTCATAAACTGCAAAATCTTTTTTGAAATGGTGTTTAGGTAAAATTGCAATTTTCTTGTACCCTAATGCTTCATAAAATTTGGCTGCTTCAAAATCTTTTCCAGTAATTAGTTGAACCTTGTGTGCTTTTAGTTTTTTACCCACCTTCTCCATCTCTTCAATTAAATGCCTGCCAATCCCTTGTTTCTTTTTATTGTTTGCTACAATTAAGTAATTAATATATAAAACTCCTGATTCATGAGAACCCTTTATGGAACCAACAATTTCCCCATCATCAGTTGCCTTAAAAACAAAATTCTTTTTGTTGTAATCAACACTTTTTCCGTAATGTTCAACATTGGCAATAGGCCATTCAGCACGACCAAATTTTCTAACTTCCTTATCTGTAGATTTGGAAATTTTAATCATTTGCCTATATAGCGAAATCTGGGTTTTGTTTCTCCGTTAATTTCAACGTCTTCCAGAAACATTTTCAATGGCCTAACCCAGGTTAGTCTTTCACCATAAAGAGCTTTGTAAATCACTAACTCTTCCAATGTTTCGCTGTGTAAAGCTACTCCAATAACTTGATATTTATTTCCCTTATAGTGCTCATAAACACCAAGTTTTAATTTCTTTGCTTTTTCTGAAAATACGATTTTCTTCATTGATGCAATTATACACGAAGAATTTCCCTACATAGTGGTTCGGCTGGGCTCACCATTTTCAATTTACTAGCCCCTGCAAAATAGGTTTAAACCTTCGTGTTTTTTCTTAGGTAAAATCTAACACTCCACCAACTAAACAGGGCTCCTATTAAGACAACTGTTACAAGAAAGACTGAAAGTGACAATGGTGAGGCAAGAGAATAATACATCCATATAGTAAGTAAGGTGCCTGGAATAACACTAAGTGTAGCTGTAATTAAAAAGTATCTTTTAAAAGACATGTTGGTAAAGCCAACTGCGTATGAAACAAACTCATACAGTGGAAAACCAAAAAGTCTAGCAAATATTAAAAGCTTCTCTCCCATAATGTCTGTAAGTTGGTCTATTCTTTTAATTGAATCTTTTCCTGCAAGTTTAATTACCCACTTCCTACCCAAGAATCTTGATATGTAAAAATTTATAATAGCACTCAATAAAGAACCTAAATAAGTAGCCAGCCCTTGTACAAACCGTATACAGACAACCCAACCACGGCTCCAGGTGTACCTGCTAAGGGTGCAATAACTTGAGACGTCGTGATATATAGGATTACTATTATTTGACCCAAAAAGCCCGATGCTTGAACCTTTTGTCTTATGTAATCTGTCCTTAGCCAACTTGAAAGATAAACAGCGGCAAAGGACATTAAAACAACAACCAAGCCTATTTTCAAAACCTCGCGCCAGTGTTCCTTCAACAACCTCTTCACTACGCCATTATATACTTATACAGAGAGGTTTCTTCATCAACAAAAAGAAGTTCCCTACATAGTTTACTAGCCCCTGCTTTAGCCTCAACTATTACTTCCTCTTCATAACAACATTAACACCTGTGTGCTCTTTGAAGTTTGTATATTCTTCTGGTCTCGGTTCCCATCTGGTTTCTTCGTGGGATAGTGTTTCAAATTCGCTACCATACATGTCTTGAATGTCTTTAAAACTTCTAAACATAGATTTCTTTTTGTTTTTCATATATGAAGGATGGTTTTTTGAAAAACCAAAATATATTAAATATCCTCCTGGTGTTAATATTCTTGCCGTTTCTTTCATTGCCTTAACCTGACGATTCCTGTTGGTAATCATATGCGTACATCCTAGGTCTAAAGCAACCTCAAAAGAGCTATCTGGAAATGGAAGACTAACAGCATTTGCATGAATATAATTTACATTTACTTGGAGTTCTTGCGCTTTTATTTTTGCTTGCTTAATTTCATCATCGTTTATGTTTATTGCAGTTACTATGACCCCTTTACCTGCAAGCCAGTTTGAATTTCTTCCAAACCCACAGCCAATATCTAATAACCTATCTCCAGGCTTAATTATTCTTTCATTGAAAGTATTTATGACAATTTCTGTAGGTTCATCCCCCATCCATCCAATACTTTTATTATCAATCATGCACTAATTTTAACCTTTGTATGTTGTTGGAGCAAAAGAAGTTCCTGACATAGTTTACTAGTGACAGCTTTAGTCTTATTATGTCATAATTGACCCATGACAGAAGAAAGTACTGTGGAAAAGCATGAACAGTGGGAAAAAGAGCACAGGCAACTAGTTGAATCGGGCGAGTTTGACAAGCTTCCCCAACCTTCAATTAAACCAAGAGATGTTGTTGCTGTGAGAAAAAACGGTTTGATTCACGAGGTTTTTGATGTAACAGGAGATTCAATTCTTGTCGGTTATAATAAAAAAAACGGAGAAGAAATTAGAGATGTTCTACCTATATCAGATGTTAAGGGAGCTGAAGAATATCAAAACCTATTAATTAGAAACAGGGGTATGGGGCATCTTCGTCGTGTTACTGTTGAAGGCAGAACAGCTAGGCTTCAGGATAAAACAAAAGACAACTAATTACACAATATTGTAAGTAGCAGTGTTGCCAATTCTCCAAATCTCCTCTTAATAGAAGATACGGATAAAGTTTACAGTAATCCATTTGAAGAAATATTAAGAAACACAAGGTAGTAGAAAGAAGTTCCCTACATAGTTTACTAGCCCCTGCAAAATAGGTTCAGGTGGTATACTTCAGTTATGAAAGTAAAAAAAGTTGCAGGTGTTGTTTTCTACGACAAGAAATTAAACCTAGCTTTTCAGGTAAGAGGAAATTATTCTAAAGTCGGTGAATCATACAGTTTCTTTGGTGGACAGTTAGAACCAGGCGAAACTCCCAAGGAAGCTCTTTTAAGAGAACTTTCAGAAGAAATTAGTTACAAACCAAAAAAAATAACTTTTTGGGATGTATTTGAATATACAATAAAAGAAAAAGGTGGATGGCATGGAATCAAAATTATTCAACATGTATTCCTCTCACCTATTACTCCGGCTTTACTTAAAACGAAAGTTTACGAAGGAGATGGAATTATTGTTATGAATCTGAATAAGGCTATAAAAGGAGAAGGGTTCCCTAAAAACAGTACTCGTTTCCTAAATAAATTAAGAGAGAAATTAAACAATCCAGACACGAAATAATAATCCTAAAATTCAAGATTTAGTTGAGGATATATAAAGTAGTTCCTGACAAAGTTCACTAGTCCCTGCTAGGTTCAAATTATTTTTTACTCTTGTAGTTAAACATTCTTACTGGAATTCCTGACTTTCTCGCCTTTTCGGCTGTATCTATTGTTCCGCCTCCAATACTTTCTTCAACATGGAAGGTAAACAACTCGTCTGAGGCTTTCACCACTTCTGAATTTCTTTCAAAATATGTGGTTTTATCTACAATCGTGTTTATTTTATTCTCAATTATTGCTTTGGGGTTCATTTCGTAAACATATTCAAGCTGAGAAATGAGGTCTTCTGCTTGTTTTTCTGTAATTACACCTTCTTTTGCCCGTTTTCTATAATGGGCAGAGTATAGTTTTAATGTTGCTGGAAGAAATATTTTCAAGTGTTTACATTGGGGGTCTATTTTAATTGCTTCATCTGTTGCAAAGGAGTCAACGTTTAAAGCCCCTCCTGTCACAATTCCCCCACCTTTCTCAACCACCTTCCTTACAACTTTCCGTACGTCTCGTTCCACCTCTTTTGTTGTTATAGCCCAACTTCCAGATATACCAACCCACTTAGCTATCTTACCGGCCTTTAATCCCATCTAAGAAAGATTATATATTACCAAAGCAAAGTAGTTCCTTACATAGTTTACTAACCCCTGCAATTTAGGCTCAAATAATATATAATCCGTCAGATGAGTAAAGAGTTCAAGGAAGATATTGGACAACTTCCAAAATTTAAAGTTGATTACTGGACTACTTCAAAATGTGATATGGAATGCATAGGTTGTTACGGTCCTGTCTTACCAACTACACCTGAGATGAATTTTAAAGAATTTCAAAATGTTTTTTTAAAACTTAAAATGGCTGGTGCTGATTTCGTTACACTTTCTGGTGGAGAACCTTTTAAAAAGCCTGAAATTGTTCGCATCATCAGATTTTTGGATAACATAAACTTCAAAATTAATCTCTCAACAAATGGTACCCAGTTAATGGAAAATTACTCAAACATTGCTAAACATGTCCAAAAAATTAGTCTCCCCTTAGATGGCTCAACGCAGGGAATTAATGAGAAAGTTGGTAGAAGAGAATATCATTTTGGTAATATCACAAATATATTAAAGTTCTTTAAAGATAAAAACCCAAAACACTTAGTTAAGGTTGGAACCGTAGTTTCTAAGCTAAATATTTCAGATATTGAAAACATAGGCAATTATCTATTTCATAACGAGAATATTTATAAACCAAACGATTGGAGGTTGTATCAATTTTACCCTATAAATAATCCAGCCAGAGCCATTGCCAATAAAGAAACATTAGAAATAACTAACGAAGATTTCTTCTTAACATCTAATAAAATGAGAAATTTATTCCCTGAAGCGTGTATAACAGTAAGACCCGCAAATGAAGAATATTACCAGTACCTCTTTATAACACCAGATGGATATATACAGATAACCAAAGGGTATGAAAATAGAGCTAAACTTGACTTAATAAACTCAACCCAGAAAACCTTAGAAGAAATAATCAAATCTAATCAAGAGATAGTAAATAAAACTATTAATAAATATTCACAACAGATTTTTTGAAAAAAAGAAGTTCCCTACATAGTTTACTAGCCCCTGCAAAATAGCCTAGTAAAATCTAAGGTAAGGGTCAATCATTGTTAACTCTGAACGGGGAATTATTAAAGTCTGTTTTGATTCTTCAGCTAGATTTTCAGGATTACCAGCATTCATAAAAACATTTATTTTTTCCTTTAAATCCGAAGGTTCGTTAAGAAACTTTTCAAACGAAGCTTTATAATCCTGTTGCCGAAACCAGGGAGAAAGAACAAAATTTCCATCGTTGTCACAAAGATTTAATATCCCTCTATAAGGAGGTGTTTCTTTTCTTTTTGTTTGTTCAAAAACCCATCTCATAAAATCAGCTGTTGTGCCTATCACAACCGGCTTCCAAAGGAAACTACTATACATAGACTCAATATCCGCTTCTGTCCAATTTTGTCTTGGAGTATTAGATTGGTAATGTTTAGACTCAAAAAATTTAGATATATTAAAAGATCCAACTATTTCCGCAGACATTGTATTGCCAATTATACTTAGCGAATAAGAACAGTCAAGTAAATCTTATGGGTTCAAAATTACAATAAAAGAAGTTCCCTACATAGTTTACTAGCCCCTGCAACTTATTTTTACTACTTCTATTTATTTTGGAGTTCGCCAGTTTTGGGATTTAAGAAGGCACTCTCAATAGCCTTTTCAACATCGCAAGATAGTAGATTGTTTGGATGCACAAACTCCATTTTTTCCCCTTCAATAGTCACCATGTAACTAAAATCCAAAATTGGGGCATAAGTCTGTACCCTATCTAAAGTTATAAGAATACTGTTAAAAGTTGCAGGATAAGACTTTGCCTTTAATGTTTTCTCTCCCCATATATGTTCTTGATTTACAACGTTTGTCTTTACAGGCCAACGGAATTCCAACACTACAGTGCTTGCATCTGGCTATTCTATTCTTTGTACCAACTCAGCTCCATGGAGATGGTTGTCTGACCTTAGTCTCTCAAAAACTTCCCCTGCTCTTGTATATTCTAAAAACCAATCCAGCGCAGCTAGACCCTCACTTCTCTCTACAAGAAGACCATTCATATCCTCCTGGCCAAGTGGTTTACCAAATTCTCTTTCGGGAACAGGATACTTTCTTTCAATAGATTCTGTCATGCGCGCAAATACTACACTTAGAAGTGAAGGGGGTCAAGTATCCCTGATTACAAAGAAGTTCCTGACATAGTGGTTCGGCTGGGCTCACCATTTTTAGTTTACTATCCCCTGCAAAATAGCTTCATAAGGCTTACATTTGTGATACAATGTCGCCACTAATGGAAAGGGGTAACTTACAAAAAGAATTAATTGGTGCACAACCCATAGATGTACTTACCAAAATTCTTCAATTAAATCCACAAATTGAGAGCGTCAATATTTGTAAATATGTATATATACCACTAAGGTTTCAGGAAGACGGGAACAATGACTTCTGGCTATCTAGAAATGAAATTTTGAAAGAAAATATAATAACAACAATGATTGATAGTCTTCAAAATAACCAGCAGTTAGGAATTGGTTCAAGGGTTCAATTAAATTCTTGTGAACATGCCCACATTCCCCTAATGGATTTCAACGTACCAAAAAACCAACAAAACTTAAACAAAGTTCAAGAAAGATTAAAGCATATAGGTTTTTCAAACGGTTGGATATTAGAAACAGGAGAATCGTATCACTATTGGGGAAATAAAATACTAACTGAAAAGGAATGGATAGACTTCATGGGAAGGTGCCTCTTAACAAGCATTGTTCATACAAGACAGAACATTGAAGAGGTGGCCGACTCAAGATATATCGGGCATTCTTTAAGAAGAGGCTTTAATACCCTTAGAATCACAACTCGTGCTGATAAGAGTTTTGTTCCGACTGTCGTTTCGTTTCTTGGATAAAATTATACCAAAAGAAGTTCCTGACATAGTTTACTAGCCCCTGCAATTTAACCTCAGATGATTATTTTTGATATAATTCCTGATATATGAAGACTTCAAAAAAAGTCATTACCAATAACAAGTCTATTGATGCTGCTGAAAAAGAACTGGGTTTCAAGTACCCACAAAAATTGAGAAAATTACTAAAAGAAAGAAACGGGTTCTATTTGGCACACTTTAGATTTTATGGCGTATTAGATAAAGAAGATATACAACACACTTTTGACGACATTGTGAGAGAAAATACCAACCAAAGTAGTGGGTGGAGGAAATATTTACCAAAAGGCCACATCGCAATTGCTGACGATACAGGAACTGGGTGCCTAACATTAACTAAACAAAATGATGGAAGAATATATTATTGGAATAATGACATACAAAAACTCTCGGTCTATGCTCGCAGCGTAAGCGAATTAATAAGAAAGCTTGAAAAAAAGGAAGAAGATTATATAAGAGAATCTGAGGAGCTAGAAAAAACTCATTTAAAAGGTCGCCTGAGAATAAAATATGGATTTGAAAAAGAGGACTGGGAGGCTGACAAATACAAATGCCACGATTGTGGTGTAACTAGGGGTCAAGTTCATATTTTTGGTTGTGATGTTGAAAGTTGCCCTATATGTAAAGAGCAGCTCATAAGCTGTGGGCATTTTCAAGAATTATTACCAAAACAATCTAATCTTGGTCTTTATCCGAAATATGATAATCCAGCAGAAAAAGAATATTTTTTGAAATTTTTAACAATTTCTAGTATGGATAATTTAGAAAAAAAATTCCTCGTTTTTCAAAGAAAAGATCAAGTGCAAAAAATTGTTTTATACTGCGATAAAGTCCTTGTAGGAGAAACTCTAAGGCAGGCGATAGAAAGAGTTCTAGAAACCAATGTGGGTATTAACGAAGTATATGACATTTTTGTCGGATCTAAAGAAGAATCAGACACCAATAAATATGGAGAGATACTACCTAGAGTTGTTATCTCATCAACTTCAGTTAAGTACACATCTTTAAAGTTAAATTTTTCATTTCCTCTCACTGCAAAATGGGTAAACAGAGAAAGGTTTAATGAACTACTCTCAAACTCTGCTTAAACATTGCCTTGTGAGATTGTTTACGAAAGTTCCTCACAAAGTTTACTAGCCCCTGCAATATAGACTCAAATAGCTTTTCCCTTTAATGGGGAAATAGAACTTCACCAAGCACAAAAAGCAAAACTAATAAACCAAATAGAGATGATGCGTAAACTACTGGTGACCTTTCTCCCTTTTTAGCTATTCCAACCACTCCTGTAACAAAAGCTGCAATACCTACAAATATCCCCAAGAGCATGGGTAGTGCCACCCCAGGTCTTCCTACAATATCTTGTGGTATTGTTTTACCTGCTGGAGTGTTGATATAGAAATTTAAGAATACAAACCTACCAAAAAACATAAAAACTGGCATCAAAATAATAAGAAAAATAGACCACACTCCGAGCTTTGACTTTGGAAGAATTGTCATTCCACATATTTTATCATCATTTATTAAATGGTAGTTCCTGATATAGTTTACTAGCCCCTGCAAAATAACTTCAGATGATATAATTCTTGTATGAAATTTGTTGGTCATGCTTGGGTGGCAGTAAATTCTTTTCCAACCGGAAACAAAAAATTATTAATTCTTGGTTCTATTCTTCCTGAAATAATGTATTACACCCAAAACCATCCGTTTGTATTTGAAGAAATTCATGAAGGAGGGCAAAAACTATATCAGTTCTTACTCAAAAATAAACCTGAGTGGAAAGACATTGGATTGGGAATGGCTTCACACAGTGTTGAAATGGGTGCGGATAAATTTAATTACGATGAAAATCTTGGACTACTTGGCTATAAAGGAAAACAAATTGAAAAAATGCGAAATGATTTGACAGAAGTATTAGGAATCAGCTACGAGACAGCAAAGACTCGTGCCCATAACATCTTAGAGCTAGCAACTGAATTAACGATAATAAGAAAACACCCAGATTTTATGAAAGAGTTTAAAAATGCAATAAGTGACTTGAATGCTCAAGAAGAAATAAAAACTATTTTATCTAAGTGCTTTCATAAACCAAAAGATGAAGTAGATAAGTCTGTGAATGAACTCTTTAATAAAGCAAGGCCTGAATATTTTGAAAATTCAGAAGGTCTTGCAAAACTTTGGTCTGAGTTATCAAGACCACTTCCCGACCCAGAACCAAATACAAAGAAATTGTCATTATTATTAGAGCATATATCATCAAATTTTCAAGGTAAGGAAGAGCTTTTTTACAAAAAAGCAATAGAATATACAGCCGGAAACCTCGAAAAAATATTTCACTACTCAAAGGAAAGAGAGTAAAAGAAGTTCCTTACATAGTTTACTAGCCCTCGCAAAATAGGCTCAAAAATGTTCTAATTCTTTAGAAAGTACGCTTCTCTTAACCACTTTATAAGTTCTTTGTTTATTTCCTCCTTATTTCTTATATCAATACAGTTTTTAATAGATTTTAAGGACAAAGGAACACTTTGTTTCAATCTTGAACTGTCAAGTTTTCTATCTAATGCAAATCTTATTTCTAATCTATCCTTTTTAGGAAGTGCAGCCAAAAAATCATATTTTCCGTATAAATGGACACAGCAAGGGATAGATATTATTTGGCATTTACCAATCTTATCGTTTATACGACTGACCAATAAATCAAATAATTCTTTTGCCATATCTTTATTCTTAAAATGTTGTTCAAGCGGAATTTTGTGACAAGAATGAGGTTGTTTTGCTCTTTTAAAGATTCTTCCACAATTTGTGCAAGTAAACATCCCTATATTTTACCAAAAAGAAGTTTTCTCTGTAGTTCACAAGCCCTTGCAAAATAGGCTCAAACCATCCGAAACCTTCCCGTATCAATATCATTTTGTGTCGGTAATCGTACACCATGTATCCAAAAAGGGCATCTTTTTTTATCAAGTAATTCTAAAATCGCATCCTCATAATTTGGTATCATTATTTTTTTCCTATTATAGTAAGTTACCTCTTTCTCTTTTTTAACGATTCTAAATTTTTTATTTAATCGGCTAAGTTCACCTGGTTGGAAATTTTCCGCCATTTTTTTTGGCAGTAAAATAAATTGCATTTCTTCAGGGGTCAACAGTTCTTCTTCTTTAAGAACATAATATTTGCTCCTTAACCCAAAATAAACAACAAGCATTGAGCAGGCTAGTTTTTCTTCAGTTTCTTGTTTATTTATAGCTATTAAATCAAAAATACTCCTCAACCCCTCTCCTTGTCTCTCTGCAACAACGGGTAAAACACCCATCGCTGTCCCATACAACTTCTTACTTATGTGTGTTAGATTTTCTTTCTGTGAATGACTAATAAGATAAAAGTTGGCACCAGAAACAAGTTTTCCAGGAAAACGGTCTGATGATCTAAAACAAGATTCATTGTCTCCAATTAATGAAGCTGATGGTCTCAATCCCTCCTGGACAATTTTTTTTATTAACTTATTTTGCGCTATTCCCAAGTAGTCGATTTCTATTTTATCAACTCTGGAATGATGATTTTTTTGTTCTAAAGTCATAAAGTGAATTGTACCCCAAACCTAAACATTTCTATATCAGTCCAACACAGGATTATCTCTTTCATACCGCGAATTCTACCTCAGGCACAGAATTAAAGCAAAAGAAGTTCCCTATATGGTTCACTAACCCCTGTTAAGTAAACTGCACTTGACAAAATGTAAAGGTAACTTTACAATATGTTCATGAACTTAATCTTTTCGGGATTAATTTTAATCCTCAGCTTAATTTTCATCAAGAAAATTATCACCAAAACCAGCGGAAAAACTGTTGCTGACGAGCGAACAGAGCTTGTTAAACTAAAGGCTTCACGAGCAGCTTTTGTTACCTTCACCATTACAATCGCCATTTCTTCTTTTTTATTGATATTTTTAAGCCATAACGGGCATGTGACATCAAATTTCATTTACCATATAGGTGTTATCACAAGCTATCTGGCCAGCCTTCTTCTCATTCTTTTTATCATTTTCTATGCTTATTTTAATAACAATTCATGACAAACAAATTAAAAGTACTAAGAGCAGAAAATAATATGACTCAAGAAGAGCTTGCTAACAAATTAAAGGTAACCAGACAAACAATTATTTCTATAGAAGTCGGAAAATACACCCCTTCCCTACCTCTTGCCTTTAAAATCGCAAATCTATTTAACAAAAGGATTGAAGATATTTTTGAAAGCTAATATGAAAAGAATTATTGTTTACGGACTCCTGGTTGGTGTAAGTCTTTTTACTTTTATGTTTATTGTAACTTGCAATCTAATAGGTTTTGATGTTAGCCAAAGGTGTCAAATTGCTCAAGACAGATATAAAGGTGACTGTGTTGAAGCATTGATTTCGTATTTAAAAGATGAAGATAATTCATATCAATCCAGAAATTCGGCAATTTGGGCACTAGGGCAACTTGGAGATGAAAGAGCTTTACCCACCTTAAAAGAGATATATACAGGAGATATTCCCGATAAAGAACCCCTAAATGAAAGAATTAGTCAGTATGAACTCAAAAAAGCAATCAATTTAACCTCTGGAGGTTTTAATATTACAAAACTGGTTAGGGCAAATATACTTTTTACGAAAAAAAAGAAGATTCCTACATATTTTACTAGCCCCTAATGATATATTTTGTCTTATTGAAAAAACAAACCTATTAGATTATATTTTCTTTTATGTTAACAAAGACAGATCTACGTTTGATGACAAAGATAATTAAGTCTGAGAATGTGATCCTCGGAAAAGAAATGGCAAAGAGGTTTGACAAGTTGGACAGGAAACTTGACTATGCAATAAATTTTCTTGACAGAGATTATATAAAATTACTCCAAAGAGTTGAGAGAATTGAAG
>JBHPHS010000016.1:0-11246 GCA_042571305.1 Patescibacteria group bacterium
GGGTCTGGCAGCCGGTGTGGGTGTTGAAACCTTGACAGGGACCTCTCCTTTGTTAATTGTTACCATGGAGCTTTTTTCTTCAGCTACAGTTGTTTTAATCTGATCTTGTGCAATTTGAGAAGTGGTTGAAGAACCTTTAAAATAACCCGCAACGTAAGAAACAATAATTGCAATAACCAAAGCCGCAACAAAAAAACCTTCCCCTAATATTTTTAATATCTTTCTCATGTCAGTCTGAGTATAAAATAGTAACCGGTCCATCCAAAACTGTTTTTATTTGCATATAGTCTCCAAAACTTCCTGTTTTTACTTTTATACCCTCACCCATCAACTTCTGCACAAAATACTCATAAATTTGTTTTGCAGCTTTGGGGTCCTCTACCTGAATAAAGCTGGGTCTGTTTCCACCCGAGGTATCGGCATGAAGCGTAAATTGGGAGATAACCAAAACCTCAGCATTCACGTCCCTTACAGAAAGGTTCATTTTGTCTTTCTCATCAGCCATCACCCTAAGTTTAGCAAGCTTTACAGCAAGTGCTTTTGCGTCTTTTTTACTATCACCCTTTTTTACACCAACCAAAACAAGCAGTCCTTTACTTGTTTTTCCAACAACCCTTCCACCAACCTCAACCGAAGCATTTAACACCCTTTGAACAACTAGTCGCATTGGTATATTTTAGAAGAAAACACGTTACGAAACCAGCGTACCCATACCATTCCCCGCAAGAATTTTATCAATATGCCCAAGTTTGTTTATGTTAAATACGATTATTGGCATCTTTTGTCGTCTGCAAAGAGCAAACGCTGTTGCATCCATTACTTCTAAATCTTCTTTGATTGCTCTTTCATAACTAAGATTCTTGTAAAGTTTTGCATCTTTGTACTTTCTCGGATCTTTTGAATAAACACCATCCACATCAGTTGCTTTAAGTATGACATCACAACCTACCTCAATAGCCCTGAGTGCGGCACCCGAGTCGGTGGTAAAAAAGGGACTTCCCACACCCGCTGTCAAAATTACAATTCTGCCCTTTTCTAAATGTCTCATGGCTCGTCTTCTTATATAAGGCTCAGCAACTGAGCGAATTTCAAACGCCGTCATCATTCTGGTGGGGGCACCCAACCTCTCCAGAGCCTCCTGAAGAGCCATTCCATTAATAACCGTTGCTAGCATCCCCATATAGTCAGCACTTACCGCATCTACCTGTGAAGTCTTCTCCCTGCCTCTAAAAATATTACCTCCACCAACAACAATCGAGAGATCAACTCTAGTTTTTTTCCATATCCTGATAATATCCAAGGCAATCCTCTCAAAAGAAGCAAAATTAATTCCTTTTCCGTCTACGCCACCAAACAACTCACCTGTGAGCTTTAAAAGAACCCTTATATATTTTAGTTTTTGCTTACTCACCTAGATTACTTTCGGATTTTATCATACCAGTCGCCAAGGATCTTAGCGACTAAATCTTTGGATCCTAATCCTACCGCCAAACCAATGACTAATACCAGTGTATAGGTTAAGCCTTGGAAAAAGGTAGCAATAAGGCCTTGTGCAATCTGCAGTTGATCAATCGCTGCAAAGAATGTAACAACTACTACCAAATATCGGGCAAGTTTGCCAACACTTCTAGCAATTGATTTGTCCAACGAAGTTATTGCACCTCTTACTAGTCCATCAACCAAACCTGCTACAATAACCCCCGCACCAAGAATTAAAGCTGCTGCAATGACATTGGGAATATACCCCAAAACAGATGCTACAACCTGCGAAACCACTGAAAGGCCTAAAATATCCACAACCGCAAGGAAGAAAACCAAAATAACTATCCATTCAAAGACTGTTGCGATAAGCTCATTGAATGTAAACTTGATATCTGCCTTTGACAAATACCCATCAATTCCCATGGGCTTAGTAACCCTCTCTAGCTTGACAAGTCTGAAAAATCCCATTAATAGCTTCTTCACCCAAAATGCAAGAATAAGCCCAACAGCAAATACAACTACACCACCAAGAATTTTCGGTAATAACACTAAAAATGAGGACCAAACTTGACCCCAGGCATCAGCCAAAGCCCCCTGCCAAAAAGAAAATGGTTGCATAAATACTCACCCCCTTTCACAATACCTACATTCATTTAACAGCCTTTTTCACGCAACTGTCAAGGGGAGTCAATCAACCAAAAATCCCCCTTGCGGGGGACTTGTGCTCTTGGAGGGTAGTAAGCCAGGTTCTGTTTTAAACAGTCATCTGTCTAATGCCCTCACTTTAGGTCATCGGGAAGGCTACCTAATATCGACCTTTTCGGAGGTTGCAGCGGGGAGGATTGCCCGTTTCACCCTTTCTTTAGTGTTTAGCTTAAGAAAGACTCGTCTCTGTTGCTCTAACTGGCGATTACTCGCTTCCGCTTACACGGAACACCCTGCCTTCTGCTGCCTGGACTTTCCTCTACATACCCATTGTACGCAGCGACTGTCCTTCCTCCAAGAGCAGAGGTATTGTAGCAAAAAATTACTTTTTATTCAAATATTCCTTAATTAAAACCTCAATGGTGATAAAAACAGGAACTGATAATAATATTCCTGTAATTCCGGCAAGTTTCGCCCCAACGGCTAAAAAGATAAGAGTTGCTAAAGGGGAAACACCGACAGATTTTTCCATGATTTTGGGAACTAAAAAGTAATTCTCCAGTTGATTAATTAAAAAAACCAAAGCGACAGAAGCTAAACCGATTACCGGGGAAATACCTAAACCAATTATAATTATTGGAATAGAAGCAATTATAGGCCCCAGTGTAGGAATAAGTTCTAAAATTCCAGCCAAAACCGCCAAAGGAAGAGCAAACGGAATACCCAAAAGCTCAAGTCCAATAAATGTAGCCAAACCAACCGTAAGCATTAATAATAGCTCGCCCCGCGCCCAACTTCCAAGTCTAAACTCCAACTTATCAATAACCTTACTAACCTCTTCTCCCTTTTCTTTTCCTAAAAATGATTGTAGTTGGCTGCTTAGTTTACCTCTTGATAAAAGAAGATAGAAGGCAAAAACCAAGGATCCTAGTACCAATACAAAATTAGAAAATACAGAAACACCAACTTTAAAAACTTGTCCGGGTATTCCAATAACCTGGGTAAGAAGCTGGCTTGTTGCCTGCTCTCCGAAAAAGGATCCTATACCCATATTATTTAGATATTTAGGAAGATTGTTAACAAAAGCCCTTGTTTGTTCAAATAAAGGCCCCACTATTGAACCCACAGCTAATCCCAAAACACCTATAACCAAAACATAGACAAGAAATGCCGAAACGACCCTGGGAATTTTATATCTAGTTAATCGGGTAACCAGAGGGTTAAGAATTGCCATTATGAGAAGAGCCACAAAAAGACTAAGAATTAAATCACGCACAAAGTAGACAAACCAAATAAATAGAATAAACAGTACTCCGAAAATTATAGTTTTGTGGGAAATTTCAATCTTTCTTGGCATCGGGCATATTATGCCATTTTTTAACCATATTTTCTACATCCTTCTTAAAGCCGCGAGCCGAAGAATCAAACCAATTAATCCTTTTGTCCTTCTTAAACCAAACAAGTTGCCTTTTGGCATATCTTTTCTCCTCACTCTTCCACAAGTCAATCGTATTCTTCTTGGAAGTTTTGCCTTCAAAATATTCCCTCCAGTGCCGATAACCCAAAGAGGTCATGGCTTGGCTCTCCCATTTTACACCTGATGTAACTAATACTCTTACCTCCTTTTCCAAACCCTGTTTTAATCTTTTTATAACCCTTAGGTCAATCTTTTTAGAAAGGTTACTCTCAGAAGATAAAAGACCAACAAACAAACTATCATATGTGGGTTGCCTGAACTTAAAACCACGACCACTTAGTTTATAGGTGGCTACCTCAATTGCTCTTACCAGCCTTCTGGGGTTTTTTCTGTCCGAGGTGTTCAAAGACGCTGCCTTAATAGAATCCATTTGAGCAAGGATCTCAAATAACTCAGTTGTGCTTTTATTCATTAAATTTTTTCTTAGAGCGTTATTTTTAGGAACAAAAGCGGTAGGAATACCATCAACGACCCCTTTAATATAGAGTCCAGTTCCACCAACAAGAATTGGCAACTTACCTCTTTTCTGAATATCCGAAATCATCTTTCTTGCAAACTTGATATACTGGCCCACACTGAAGCTTTTTTTAGGTTCAACCAAGTCATAGCCCCATACATTTATCCTTGCTTTTTTAATCTTTGAAATATCCTTACCTGTACCGATATCTAACTTTTTATATACCTGTCTTGAATCAGCAGAAACAATCTCCCCATTAAACTTTTTTGCCAGATAAATTGCTAGTGACGTTTTACTTGTTGCGGTTAAGCCGCTGATAACCAATAGTTTATTGCTCATATGTTTAGCTTGATGCTGATGCGTATTTAGTTAAGGCAACTCTCCAAAATAATAAAGATATAAACAAAAAGGAAAAACCAACTAATATTAGTCCAAACACACCCCAGAAACTAACCAACCCCATTATTGCCTTAGCCGGAATTGTGATCATTACAGCAATTGGAACCATATAAGTTAATATTTCCTTTAATGGCTTTTTATAAATATCAACGGGAAATCTGCTCATTGAGGTTAGATCCCTAAAAACCATGACCATATGATCAACCTCCATGGTTATAATTCCAAAAGCTAAAACGAATATATGAAACGCACATGCAATGACTAGTCCATTTATAACAAGCAGAAGGTAGTAGATAATATTCAGAAGAGACGGATCCAACATTCTGCCAATATAAAAAACCACAAAGATAATCGGCGGGATAGTGATTAGATCAATTGGATCAGGCCCACCCAGCAAAACTCTAAACAGTGAATTTAATGGTTTTGCCAACACCAGATCAAAATCTCCAGATACAATCATTGATCTAAAGCTGTAAACACTTCTGAAAAAAAACTGGGCAGTAGTATCGATAAGAATATAAGTAGCTGTAAAAAACAAAACCTGATTCTGGGAATATCCCAAAAAACCTCCAGTTTCCCTAACAAGAAAGTATAAAAACCCAAAGTACGCTGTATATCTTATAACCTTACCCACCAAAAAAACGAGAAATACCCTGCGGTTGGTAGACCAATTCAGCAGTGCATTTTTGGCCATTATAAGCCAAATTTTTAGATAAAATAGTGATCTTTTCATTTTCCTACCCCTTCATAAACCAAAAGCCCTTTTCTCCAAACATAATTAGTAGCTTTCCATAAAATAAAGCTCCATAGCGTACCTATTGCTAAGCTCTGCAAAACCAAACTGCTGGAAAAATTTCCTAAATATATCTTTATCGGAATAAAAATTAGATAGGGAAATGGGGTAAACCTTAGAACCTGGTAGATTCCAACAGGAAAAATATCCAATGGAAAATATGAACCCGACAAAAACTCCGCAACCACCATAACTACCAAAAACTGGGCTCCCCAAGATAGTTCAGGTGCCCAAAAGGGAACAAAACTGGTTAGCATTAAAAGATTAAAAAAGATAAACATTGCAATAATTAAAGAGGCAATAAAGGCTATCAAATAAAGAAGGTTTGGTTGTAAAAAAACATTTGGTTTAAGCAAAATTATAAGTACGGACACCTCAAAAACTCCAAAGAATATATTTAGGACCTTACTTGCCAAGTCCCTAGTTAGCCAGTATTTAAAGTAACTAATGGGTTTAATAAGAAGATTGGTCAATTCCCCATTAGCAATTTGTCCTGCTATATCTGAGGATCTTGATGAAAGAACAATCGCTCTAACAACAATTAAGGCAAAAGCATAGGTAAATATTTTTGCTTTGTCGTAACCAAAAATCTCGGTATTTCTTCCCGAAAATACAGCATCCCACAGAAAGAAAAAAACCAGTATTTGTGTTACATTTCTTAATCTCCACAGAACAAAACTTAAACGGTATGCAAATTCTTGCTGAAACGAAATACTAAAAATCTTGAAAAACTTCTTCATTTGCTTTCTGCCCCACCTTTAAATACACGTCTTATGACCTCTTCAATCGGAAACTCTTCTATTGTTAAATCATTAACGTCAAAGTTCTGCAAAAGCTCCGCAGCAGCAACGGCCACGCCTCCTCTGGGAACAGAAAGAACAACTTCAGGAAAGGCAACTTTTTTGATCTTACCAATACGCTCGATTTCTTTTATATTTTCTTCACTTCCTAAAACTACTTTAATCTGTTTTTGTTTGGCAAACCTACTTGCTAATGCCTCCAGTGCTCCGTCAAAAATAAGTCTTCCTCGATCAATCACAATTACACGTCTGACCAAATTTACTAAATCATCCATATTGTGCGACGTTAGTATTATGGTTGCTTCATATTTTTTGTTGTACTCATAAAAAAAGTCCCGCATTTTAGCCTGAGCTATCAAATCAAGACCTATTGTCGGCTCATCCAAAAAAAGCACTTTAGGTTTGTGAATAAGAGCAGCCACCAGCTCAAGCCTCATTCTTTGACCCAAGGAAAGTTTTCTTACTTGGGTGTTAAGAAGTTTTTTTACCTCAAGAAGAGAAGTTAGTTCCTCCAAGTTTCTTTCATACTCCCTATCCTCTAACTCATAAATTACCCTATTAAGCTCAAGGGTCTCAATTGCAGGTAAATCCCACCACAGTTGATTTTTCTGACCAAAAATAACCGCGATTTGTTTTAAAAACTCGTTTTTTTTCTCCCACGGATCATACTCCAAAACCTGAACAAATCCTGCGGTTGGATATAAAAGTCCAGAAAGAGTCTTTAAAGCCGTCGTCTTTCCTGCACCATTGGGGCCAATAAAACCAACAAGCTCTCCTGGTTGAACAGAAAACGAAATCCCCTTAAGAGCATGAACTACCTTTTTTTGTGGAGAAACCAAAGACTCAAGAGTACCGATTAACCCAGGTTTTTTCTCAACAACTTCGAAGTTTTTAACCAACTTATCAACAACTATTGCTCTGTCCATATTCCAAGTATAGCACCAGTTACTTACCTGGCTACTTGTCTTTTAAGCTTTTTGCCTGGAGTAAACCTCGGAGAACGGTGGGACTTAATTGTTACCAGCTTGTCAGTCTTGGGAATTTTAACGGTTTTGCCTTTCATCGAAATTACCCTAAAGGTTCCAAAGCCACTAAGAACAACCTTTTCTCCCTTTGCAAGAATTCTACCTATTTCGTTTAAAAATACCTCTACCGCCTCTTCCGAAGCTTTTTTGGTTAGATGAGCTTTCCTGGCAACCAGCTCTATAACATCTTTCTTTGTCATATGCGCCCTGAATATACTATTTTGCGCCTGTCGTGTCAACTGCGCGCACCTCTCTGATTACAGTCACCTTAATCTGTCCTGCATACTCTGCCTCTTTTTCAAGTTTCTTGACGATTTCATGGGCCAAAATCACCGTTTTATCATCATCAACCTCATCAGGATTAACAATAACCCTCACATCCCTTCCTGCCTGAAATGCGTACACGTTTCCAACCCCTTCAAACTTTGAGGCAACCTCCTCAATCTTGGTCATCCTTTTAACATATTCCTCATGAGGTTCATATCTCGCCCCAGGTCTAGAACCACTTATAGCATCGGCAATCCAAACAATTGCACTTTCATTAGAAGAAAAAGGTTTATCTTCATGGTGCTCCGCCACAGCCGCTACAACCTCCTTAGGAATTCCAAACTTCTTGAGTATTCTCACACCAACCTCAACGTGGCTACCCTCCTCTTCCGTAATAACCTTACCTATATCATGAAGCAAGCATCCCAAACGAACTACATCAATATCAACCTCTATTTCATGAGCAATGGAAAGGCCGATTTTTGTCTCCTCTATAGTGTGAATTCCCAAATTTTGTCCATAAGAAGTTCTAAACTTGTATCTGCCTATAAGCTTAATAAGCTCAATGGGTAAATTATAAATCCCACATTCCTCTGCAATCTTTTTACCCTCTTCCAGCAAAACATCCTCCATTTGAGTCTTGTTTTGTTTTACTATCTCCTCAATTCTTGAAGGTTGAATTCTGGAGTCTTTAATCAACTCCTCCAGTGCACGCCTGGCAATTTCTCTTCTGGTTGAATCAAAAGAAGAAATCCTGATTTCATTTGTTTCATCAATCTCAATTTCCACCCCTGCTTCTTTTTCAAAAGAGCGGATATTTCTTCCACCGGCACCGATTATCCTACCTTTTACATCTTCATTTGGAACCTTAATTGATGAAACTGTGTATTCAGCAACGTAGGAAGTGGCACCATGCCTCATTGCATCCACCAATATCTCCTTAGCCTTTTCTTTAGCCTCTACTTTTATTTTTTCTTCGGAAGCTCTAATCTTTTTTGCAACTTCAGCAGTTAATTCCTGTTGAACTTCAGACAAAAGTGTCTTCTTAGCCTCATCTCTGGTTAATCCAGAAGCTTTTTCAAGTTTTTTAATATATTCGTCTTTATTAGCCATACTGCTATTTTGAAGCCAAAGAAAGTCAAACCGCTGTTAAATAGAGACGGTTTTGAAAGAAGAAGTTGTGCTTTCAGCTCTTCTGATCATATTCTTTAACTTCGTTGCTATTTTAACACGCCCTTGATAGCTTTTTCAATTACCCCCCACTCAAAACCCTTTCTTGCAAGAAATTCATACATTCTCTGCTTTGCTTTATTTTTGTCCAAACCTACCCATTTATATTTTTTCTTAAGAAGCAGCTCAGTTGCAATTTTTTGCTCATCAATTTCAACCTCTGATAAAACAGATAGAGTCGTGTCTTTCTCAACCCCTTTTTGCCGAAGCTCCATTAATAGTGCTCTTTTTCCTCTGGGCTTGAAAGCATTTCTTTGTTCAACCCACCATCTAGCAAATTTATAATCATCAATAAACTCAAGCTTCTTTAATCGATTAAATAGATCTTTATGTAAACTTATGTGAATCTTCTTTCTTCTTAAATAAAGATCAATCTCTTTTTTACTTCTAGGTCTAATTGTTACAAACCTTAATAGTTTATCAAACGTCTTTTGAAACTCAGATTTTTTAACTATTTCTACTACCTCTTTATCGGAAAGTTCCTGTTCAACCTTTAGTCCCAAACTAACAAAATTTTCTAAATCCAGACCAAAAGCAAATTTCCCATCAAGATATATATTTACTCTTTTTTTGTTTTTCTGGGGTTTTATTGAAGTAATTTCTGGCATTATGCCATGTTACTCTTTTTCAGCTTTCTCTCCAATCTCTTTAGGTAGTTTTTTACCTGAAGCAACCATATCTCTTATTTTCTTCTCAATATCATCAGTAAATTTTTTATGCTCCATCAGGTAGGATTTTGCTCCTTCTTTTCCTTGCGCAATCACCTTACCTGCATAATTGAAAAATGATCCGCTTTTGGTAATTAAACCCAACTCAGTTGCCACATCCAAAATCCCTCCAACTCTGGAGATTCCCTCCGTTTCCATAATATCCAATTCCGCAACCCTTAACGGGGGAGCTACTTTATTTTTTACCACCCTGGCTCTATGTCTTGTTCCAATAACTTTTTCTCCGTCTTTAAGTACTTCAATTCTTCTTAAATCTATCCTGACTGATGAATAAAACTTAAGAGCAAGCCCTCCAGGTGTTGTTTCGGGGTTTCCAAACATCACTCCAATTTTTTGCCTTAACTGATTTGTAAAAATAAGAACAGTTTTGCTTTTGCTAATGGCACCAGTTAGCTTTCTCAAGGCTTGACTCATAAGCCGGGCCTGCATTCCCATAACAGCATCTCCCATTTCTCCCTCAAGCTCTGCCCTTGGTACCAAAGCCGCAACCGAATCAACCACAATTACATCCAATGCTCCTGAGCGAACAAGAGTTTCGGTAATTTCCAAAGCCTGCTCCCCGGTGTCTGGTTGGCTCATCAAAAGATTATCCATGTCCACCCCTATTGTTTCTGCAAATTCCGGATCAAGTGCATGTTCCGCATCAACAAAAGCACACTGTCCTCCACGCTTCTGCGCTTCAGCAATCACAGATAGTGCTAAAGTGGTTTTTCCTGAAGCTTCAGGGCCATAAATTTCAACAATACGACCCCGGGGAAGTCCTCCGACCCCGAGAGCCAAATCAAGTGCAATTGATCCGGTTGGAATACAATCTATTTTAGCTCGCTCACCACCTCCACCCAAACGCATAATAGAACCTCTGCCATATTGTTTTTGAATCTGATCCATTGCAAGCTTTATTGCCTGAAGTTTTTGGGAAGACCCTTCCTGCTTTACTGGAGTTTCAATGTCTTTTTTCTTCTTTGCCATGTCCGCTTTTCTTTTACTATGAACTTATCTAAAATGCAAGGTGGAAAATAAGTAATAAAATACTGTTTCCTCACCTTTAGCACTCAAGAAAAAATGATGAAAGCTTATTTTCAGGAAACAAATCAGTAGAATATATTCCCATTAGTTTCAATTTCATCTTTTTAGCTAATTGAAGTTTCTTATCCCTCAACTCATCATATCTTCTATGTTCTCCATGTAGTCCAAAATACTCCACCCAATGCTTACCGATAACAAAATCACAAGTAAATTTATCTCCTCCGGGATAAAGAACGTTTATTTTATGTTTAATGCCCCTTTTGTAAAACCAATCGTCTATTATTTTCTCAGCCAGTGAGTCACAATTGTGGCCGTCTTTGGCAATATGTTTATCCGCAAAAATAACAGGATTGGGGTTATATCCTGCTGCCCTTACAGCGTTGTTCCAACTTCCAAATCTTGACCTAATAGCATGATAGTGTTTAACTTCCCTTTTATATGGAATCCTTTCATTCTTCCTAAAGAAATCTTTTATTTGATTTATAAGATTTTCTGCAGGTATAACAGATCCTAAATCCTTACACTTCCTCGAACAGTATTTTTTCCTACTCTTAAACTTTTTACCACAAAAGGCACATATTTTTATTACACCTATATTCTTGGGGTGCTCTTTATTGCTAACTATGGCTGCACACCGATGAGAACAATATGATCTCTTAGATTTAATTGTATCGCTCGGGACTTTTTCAAAAACATTGTTGCACGCGCCTCTTGCACAAATATATTTTTTACGTTTTCGTCTGGATACTCCTAAACATTTTAGAGAGCAGTATGTCTTCCATCCAAATTTATTAGATTCATTAACTCTTTGTAGATTTCTTTTTACTAGCTTTCCACAAACAAGACAGAATGATTGATACATTTGCTTTATTCTAATTTAGAACGAAGATTACCCGAAGTCAACAGACAAATGCCTA
>JBHPHS010000017.1:0-10802 GCA_042571305.1 Patescibacteria group bacterium
TGAAGGTTGGAAGAAGCTAGAAACTATTAATTTTCTAGACAATAGCAATTCCTTTGAAATATATGAGAATTAGAAAGATACCCAAATCTAAAGGTTTACTATTAGCAATAGTAATAATTGCATCTATCTTGCGTCTGTGGCATTTAGGTAGTATCCCACCCGGCTTAACACCCGATGAAGCCTCTCTAGGCTATAACGCTTATTCGATATTAAAAACAGGGAAAGATGAATTTGGAAAAGTCTTGCCTATTGTTTTTAAATCCTTTGGAGATTACAAACCGGGCCTTTACGTTTATCTTGATGTTCCTTTTGTTGCAATCCTGGGGCTTAATGAATTTTCTACCCGCCTTCCTTCTGCCTTAGCAGGAATATTGGTGGTTTATTTGATTTACACAATTGCTGGAAAGTTGTTTTCTAAACAGCGCTTAGTGCCTCTCATGGCGGCACTAATTGCTGCTACCAACCCTTGGCTTATTTATTTCTCTCGCGGCGCTTGGGAAGCAAATATCTCACTTGCCCTTACCCTTACCGGTACATATTTTTTTCTTAAGGCTATGCAAAATCCTAAGTATCTAATTGCTTCCTCTGTTGCTTTTGCTTCCACTTTTTTAACCTATCAAGGTGCGAAACTTTCTACCTTTATAGTTTTGTTGATATTAACCATTATTTATAGGAAGGAGTGCAAAAAACTACTAAATAATAAGAAGAACCTTGCTATATCTGTAGTTTTGGGGCTAATAATATTTTTACCTATTGTAATTGGACTTTTTAAAGGACAAGCGGCAAGGTTAGGAGTATTTAGTGCTTTTACTTATCATAGGCCTCATGAATATATACTAAATATTCTTGATCAAGGTCAGGAAAAGGTTGGAAGCTTAAGTTATAACCTCTTTCACACAGAGGGGTTGAATTTTGTAAGGGTAATTTTGGGGCATTATTTTAATCATTTTTCGGGAAGGTTTCTATTATTTGAAGGAGATTGGCAAAATCCAAGACACTCAGCTCCAAACAGTGGTATGATGCTTCTATCCAATATATTTTTGTTGGTTTTTGGACTAGTATGCTTAATTAAATCCGACAAAGTAAACTCAAAGTCCAGGTTATTGTTTTTGCTTTGGCTCTTTTTAGCGCCACTTCCATCGGCACTCTCCAGAGATCAAGTACATGCAGTGAGGTCTTTTAATATGGTAGTGCCGATTATTATAGTAGGTGCATTTGGTTTAAATTACTTCTTTGCCTGGGTAAGTAAACAAAAAAGCAGGTTGTTGCTGTTTATCCTGTTTTGGGTACTGTATGTCGGTAGTTTAATTTACTTTCTTGATTCTTATTTTGTGCACCTTGCTAAGCACAATTCGCAGCTTTGGGAATATGGTTACAAACAAGTTGTGGAGACTGTTTTTCCAATTCAGAGTAATTATGAAAAAGTTATTGTACAACAGTCCTTTGAGCAGCCTTATATATATTTTTTGTTTTTTGAAAAATATGATCCAGTTAAATTCCAACAAAGAGATGTTTGGATAGAAAGTGATTTTAAAGGGGACGTTGGATTTACAGAGATTAACTGGCCGGTTGAAAGTAAAAAGTCAGGTTATTTGCTAATTGGTCCACCAGTTAAGATATCCGAAACTGATGTATTAAACAATGATTCGGTAAATTTGATCAGAGAAATTAAGTATCTAAATGACAGAGACACTGCATTTAGAATAGTGGAGGTTAAATGAAAAAATATTTAATTATATTGATCTTGGCTTTAGCGGCATTATTGCGCTTTTATAAACTTGGCTCATATCCTGCTTTCAATGCAGATGAGGCAGCGATTGGTTATAACGCGTACTCTCTAATTGAAACCGGAATGGATGAGCATGCAAATCCCTGGCCGATTCATTTTCAATCCTTTAATGACTACAAGCCGGGTTTCTACTTTTATCTTGTTACCCCTTTTGTAAGGGTGTTGGGTTTGAATGAATGGGCGGTAAGAATCCCTGGAGCACTCATTGGGGTGTTAAGTGTTTTTGTCGTCTATTTGTTGGTTAAGGAACTATTTAAGGAGGAAAAATACGCGTTAGCCTCTTGCCTACTTCTGGCAATCTCTCCATGGCATATTCACTTTTCAAGAGGAGGGTGGGAGGTAAATGTTTCAACATTTCTAATAACCTTAGGAGTTTGGTTTTTTGTCAAAGGGGTTAGGAATCAAAAGTACTATCTAATGAGTATTATTTCTTTTGTTTTATCTTTATACACCTACCATGCAGCAAGGGTTGTGGTTCCGCTTTTGGGTTTGGGACTTTTGGTAATCTACCGTAAAAATGTATTAAAAAAGATAAAACCGTTTATGCTTGCGTGTTTAGTTGGACTTGTTTTGTTTATACCTTTAGGTAAGCAGTTGTTGGGTCCGGCTGGCATTTCAAGGGCTGCTGGGGTGGGTCTTTTTGCAGATCCAGGACCTTTAAATAGAATCAATGAACAAAGGGGGGAACATGATGATTTTCAAGGGTTGATTCCCGAGTTACTTCATAATAAAGCGGTAAATTATACTTTAGCCTTTACTGACAATTGGGCAAGGCATTTTTGGGGAGAGTTTCTTTTCTTAACTGGAGACTTGATTCAGCGGAATAAAGTACCCGAAATGGGTGAAATGTATCTTTTTGATATTTTGTTTTTGGCAGTTGGGTTTGCCATTATTGTTAAATCAAAGCGTTTGGATATTAAATCCAAGCTTGTACTTTTATTGTGGATAGTTTTAGCACCCACAGCTTCTGCCTTAACCTTTCAGTCTCCCCACGCGCTTCGTGCACACAATATGGTAATACCATTAATTATCATTAGTTCTTTAGGGTTGGTTGAGACATCTTCCTGGTTAAGGAAGAAAAATCTTAAAGCAGGGATTTGGCTAATTGTAGCCCTAATGATTTGGTTGTTTGCAAGGTATGAGCATCTGTACTGGGTACACATGACGAAGGAATATCCATTTTCTTCGCAATACGGAGTGAAAGAATTGATTACCTATGTTTGGGAAAATGAACAAAAATATCAAAATATAGTAATAACTGATAAATATGATCAACCTTATATACTTTTTCTTTTTTACCTTAAATATCCTCCAGGGGAGTTCCAAAAGAATCATGAACTAACACCTAAAGATCAGTTTGGTTTTTCTACAGTAAGAAGCTTTGATAAATATAGATTCATTACCTTTGGTAGTTGGGACGAGGTAAGAGGAAGCTATCCAAACTCTCTTATTGTTGGTGCACCGGGTGAAATTCCAAGGGAGGCAAATATAGTAAAAAGAATATACGGTATGAACGGATATGAATATTTTGATATAGTAGCAAATTAAGATGAATAAATTGTCTGTCGTGTTGTCAGTTCGTAACGAAGAAAAAAATATTGGGAAGTGTTTGGACTCTGTCAAGGATATTGCTAATGAAATTGTTGTGGTTGATGAACATTCAACTGATAAAACTTGTGAAATTGCTAAAAAGTATGATGCTAAGGTGTATTCAGAGCCTCATCATGACATTTTCCATGTTACAAAGCAAAAAGCGCTTGATCATGCAACTGGAGATTGGATACTTCAGCTTGATGCAGATGAAGTGGTAACACCAGGTCTTGCAGGAGAGATTAAACAGGTTCTTAACGGGACACATTCAGTCGTAGTTAATAAATTATTTGAAAGACACCAGAAGGCGGTTGAAGAAAGAGACGGATCGATAGGCACTAAAGAGGGTGAAGTTAGCGGATATTTTATTCCCAGGAAAAATATGTTTTTGGGAAAACCTTTAATCCACGCAGGTGTTTATCCTGATGGAGTAATCAGGCTTGTTAGAAGAGGAAAAGCGCACTTTCCTCAAAAAAGTGTTCATGAGCAAATAATAATAGACGGTAAAGTTGAATGGCTTAAAAATGATCTTGAACACCATGACTCACCCTCTCTAAAACGCTACTTTGCTCGGATGAATCGCTATACAGATTTAAGAGCCCAAGGGTTTGCTTCGCAAAAAGTAACAAAAAATCTATGGAGTTTATTGCGTTATGCCTTTTATGCCCCTTTGCTTACTTATTGTAATTTGTTTTTTAGACATCTTGGTTTTCTTGATGGAGCACGGGGATTTCTTTGGTCATTTTTCTCAGCAATGCATTATCCTATTTCCTATTTCAAATACTTAACGGGAGGATATAATAAATAAATGGACATAAAAGGGAAAATTGCTGTCGTTACTGGAGCTGGTGGAGGATTGGGAAGTGTTTTGGTGAGAGCTTTGGAGAAAGAAGGAGTAACCTGCCTTTTAATAGAAAGAAAACTTGATTTGCTGGAAAGGTTTAAGGATCTTCTTGATGGGGAAAGGAGTTTTGCTTTTGAGTGTGATTTTGCTAAAAGCTCTCAGCTAGATGAGTTGGTAAAAGAAATTAACTTGAAGTTTGAAAAGATTGATTTTTTGTATAATATCGCGGGTGTTGGGATATACAAAAATATTGAGGAGTTGGAAATTAGTGAGTGGAGAGATTCTTTAAATATTAACCTTACCTCTGCATTTATACTTACAAAGGGATTATTACCTTCTTTGAAGAGATCGGAAGCTGGAATGGTTTTTAATTTTGGATCAGGAATGGGTGTGAAACCCAAAGCGGGTAGGGTTGCCTATTGTGCATCTAAATTTGCCCTTCGTGGAATGAGCCTAACTTTAGCCGAAGAATTTAAAGGAAGAGGTGTGGATTTTATCCATCTTGCCTTGGGAAGTGTTATGACAGACTTTGGAACAGGAGGAATTCAGGTAAGAAAGAGTATGGAGGGAATTGGTAAACACTATCTGGAAACGGAGAATGTTATCAAAAAGGTTATGGAAATAACAAAATCCGAAGATAGAGAGGCTGAATATATTCTTTACCCTAAAGGGTATGAAGAGAGCTAAAGTATGAGAATAGCGATTGACGCAGGAGCCCTTACATCCACCCATAAGACCAGGGGTATAGGAAGATACACCAGAGAGCTTCTTAGGGGTATAAAAATCAAGGGTATTGATGCATTTAAGGAAGATCTCAGAAAGTATGATTTAGTACATTTCACTTCCTTTAAACCTTTTGAGATATGTCTACCTTTTGCAAAACCTAAAAAAACCAAATTTGTTTTAACTATTTATGATCTTATACCTTTAATTTATCCCAAAAATTATCCTCCTGGTGTAAGGGGAAAAATAAAATTTTATATCAACAAGTATTTAATAAAAAGACATGTTGATTTAATTATCACTATCTCAGAAACTTCTAAAAAAGACATTTGCAGATTGTTGGGGGTTAATCCGGACAAAATTAAGGTAATCTACCTTGCACCAAGGGACATTTTTAAGCCAATTAATAATTCTAAAGCTCTCGACACAATCAAAAGAAAATATGATTTACCAAACAACTTTGTATTTTATGTCGGAGATGTGAACTACAATAAAAACATTCCCACCTTGATTAAGGCTTGCAGAAAACTTAAGACACCTCTAGTGATTTGTGGTAAACAAGCAAAGGATATTGAAGCTTTGGGAATGGACATAAGCTCCCTTAGAGGTCCTAGAGATTGGTTTAGATATCTGTTTGGTAAACCCCATCCTGAAGTTGCACACTACAAAGAACTTCTTACTGATTTTAAATACAGCAAAGATGTCGTTCGATTGGGGTTTGTACCGGATAAAGAATTGGTGGCTATATATAATTTGGCTTCTGTTTATGTTCAACCCTCTTTATATGAGGGATTTGGACTGCCTGTTTTGGAAGCTTTGGCTTGTGGTTGTTCTGTTGTTGCTAGTAAGATTCAAGCTCACGTTGAAATTGCACAGCAAGCTGTTTCTTATTTTAACCCCAGTGATTTAAAAGATATGGTCAAAAATATCAAAAACCCACCTAAAGCTGGAAATCTTCCGAGGGAATATAGTTGGAGGAAAACCGCTAAAGAAACGCTTCGAGCATACAAAGAATTGTTGGATAATGGCTAAAGCTATAAAGAAACTGGCTACATACTTTATTGTTTGGAGATTATTTCTTGTTTTTGTAGCTTTAGCATCAATTTTATATATACCTCGTTTTAGTGATAATTATCTTGGCGGAGGATTAGGTTATTATTTACAGAATCCTCTTTTTTGGAGTTGGTCAAACTTTGATGGAGAGCACTACCTTTATATTGTACAAAATGGTTATAACTTTCTTCAGCAAGCGTTTTTTCCTGCGTATCCAATTCTTATTAAAGCACTATCAGCAATTTTTGGAACAACATTATTTTCATACAACTGGGAGGGTTTGGTGATCTCGAACATATTGTTTTTCATCTCCTTAATTGTTTTTTGGAAGGTGGTAAAACTTAATTATTCAGATAAAATTGCAAATCTTGCGATATTAACCCTTCTTACTTTCCCCACATCTTTTTACTTTGGAGCTGTTTATTCAGAATCCTTATTTTTACTAACTTCTCTTCTTACATATTACTTATACAAAAAAGAAAAATACTTTTTCTCTGGTGTTGTAGGGATTGTTATGACTGCATCCAGAGTCTATGGAGTTTTTGTTCTTTTTGCGATTTTTGTTGATTTTATATCCAAAAAACTAACTATTAAAAAAATAGTAAAGGACAAGGTTTACTGGATGGGACTGTCTATTATAGGGATTGTTTCTTTTATGTATTTTAGTTGGAAAAACTCCGGAGATGCATTGGCTTTCTACAATCTTCAAACGACAGTTGGTGAGCAACACCAAAAAGGAGTTGTACTTCTTCCTCAGGTATTTTACAGATATATCAAAATGCTTTTTCTTGTAAAGCTTCCTGTTTATACTATTCAAACAATACTCTTAGAAATTACTGTTGGTGTTATGTTTATACTTTTGCCGATATACGCCTACATTAAAAAAGTAAAACTTTTTGATATTGTTTATATATTACTGGGATTTTTGGTTCCGTCTGCTCAAGGTAGTTTCTCATCCGTTCCAAGGTATGTAGCCGTGATTTTTCCGGCATTTGTTGTTTTGGCATTGTTTTTGGATAGATTACCAAAACTTCCTAAAGCTCTTTACTTTATTTTGTCTTCCGTCTGGCTTATGATTAACACAGCTCTATTTATAAGAGGCTATTGGGTGGCATGAAAAAAAGAATTAACGATTTAATAAAACATCCCTTAATGAGTGGTGGAATTATTATGGTTGGCGGCAATATGGTGGCAAATGTTGTTAATTACCTTTACCATCTGGTGATGGGTAGAGTATTGGGCCCCGTTGACTATGGGGTCTTGGCAAGTCTTTATTCAATAATGTACCTTATTGGAGTAGTTCCTCTCAGTGCTAGTGTTTCCATAGTTAAGTTTATTTCCTCTGCAAAGGATCAAGAGGTTTATTCTATCTATTCTTCGATAAATATATTTGTGACCAAACTAGCAATAATTGCATCGGTTTTATTCTTGATCTGCTCTCCTTTTATTGCTGGCTTTTTGCACATAACCAATATGTGGACAGTTGTTCTTCTTGTTCCCGTTCTTTTTTTCACACTTGCCACTCTGGTTAATCAAGCAACAGCACAGGGCCTTTTAAAGTTTGCAGGGACTGTTATTCCTACCCTTTTTTCTTCCTTAACTAAGTTTTTATTAGGAATCGCCCTGGTATTTATGGGCTGGTCTGTTTTTGGTGCAATGGTGGGAGTTGTGTTTGGTATAGCTTTAGCTTTCTTGTATAGTCGTTGGTTTGTGAGAAGGCTACTTAAGAAAAACAAAATACGTCTTTTAAGCCTTAAACCTTTTATTGCTTATTCATTTCCGGTACTTATTCAGGCTTTGGCTTTTACCTCGCTTTTTACGGTAGACGTGATACTGGTTAAGCACTTTTTCTCTCCCCACGATGCGGGTATTTATGCTGCACTTTCGACCTTGGGTAAAGTTATATTTTTTGCATCCTCTCCCATTACCGCCACCATGTTTCCTATTGTTTCTAAGAGGAAATCTAATAAAGAGAGCTATAATAAAATTTTTTTAATGTCTTTATTAATTATCCTAGTAGTTGGTGTGTTAATTACATCTTTTTATTGGCTTTTTCCAAGTGTTGCTATTGGGGCATTGTACGGGGCGGCTTACCTTTCTGCTGAAAGTGCCTTGGTGTGGATGGGTTTATTTATTCTTTTCTATTCTCTTTCTTTCCTTTTGGTTAACTACGCACTTTCATTGGGAGATTCAAAAGTAGTTTATTACCCGTTTATTGCTGCTATCCTCCAAGCTCCAATGATTTGGTTTTTTCACTCAAGTCTTTTGCAAGTCATTCAAATCTCATTTACCATAAGTGTGGCCATGTTTGTTTTTTTGGGAGCCTATTTAGGATATAATCACCTCAGGAAAAGCTATGAATAGTAAAACAAACAGACTACTTTCGGTTATAGTTCCTGCATATAAGCAGGAAAAAACAATAAGAGCCGATCTTGAGATAATTGACAACACACTCAAAGAGGGTTTAGGTGCGGGGATTGATTATGAGATTATTTGTATTGTTGATGGAGAGATAGATGCAACTTCAAAAGAAGCCTTAAAAGTAAAATCTCTAAAAGTTCATATTTACTCTTACAAGGAAAACAAAGGTAAGGGGTATGCAGTAAGGTTTGGTATGAAAAAGGCCAAAGGAGATCTTATCTCTTTCCTGGATGCTGGGATGGATATTTCTCCCAAAGGAATAATGATGCTTATGGCCCATATGGATTGGTACAATGCCGATATTATAGTTGGGAGCAAAAAACATCCAGTCTCAAGAGTAAACTACCCCCTTTTAAGAAAGATCTTAAGTTTTGGATACCATTTTGGAGTCAGGATCCTTTTTGGACTTGACTTATCCGATACACAAAGCGGTATAAAAATCTTTAAAAGAAAAGTTGTTGAAGAGATCCTTCCCAGACTTCTTGTCAAAACATATGCGATGGATATAGAAATGCTGGCGGTTGCTAGATTTTTAGGATTTAAAAGGATTTATGAAGGACCGATTGAGGTTACATTTAATAAATCAACCAGTGCAATAAAGTGGAGTACAATTTTCTGGATGGCATGGGATACAGCAGCTGTTTTTTATAGACTTCATATTCTCCATTATTACGATGATACTAATAAAAAGAATTGGATAAGATAGATTTGTTGTAAAATATTCCTATGTGGTTTTGGTACGCGATTACTTTTGCTCTGACAAGCTCAATTGGGTTAGTTCTGGCAAAAAAGGTAATGAAGAGAATGGGAGAGAAACTCTTTCTTCTTATAAGTAGTTTTTTTAGTCTTCCTCTTTTTTTTTACTGATATTGACTTTTTATCAAATTCCGAAAATTGACTCTATTTTTATTTTAAGTCTTCTGGTTTCATCCTCCTTGAGTGTTGTTGCAGCTCTTTTGGCATATAAAGCGATAAAAGAATCTGACATTTCTCTGGTTAATCCAATTTCTGCTTTTAATCCGGTATTTACTTCACTGGTTTCGTTTTTTACTTTAAAAGAAGTTATTGGGGTCAAGGGAGCACTGGGAATTTTGTTTATAGTAGTAGGGGCCTATTTATTACAAATTTCAAAGTTTAAAAAAGGAGTTCTTGAACCTTTTAAGGCATTAATCGTTCACAAGGGAGTTCAGATGTCTTTTTTGGCTTATTTTATTTGGTCTATAACTCCGATTTTTGAAAAAACCGCAATTTTGCATACAACCCCAGGTGTGCCGCCTTTTGCGTCATTGATTGGAGGTCTAATAGCAATTCCTGTTTATTTAATATTGGTTAGAAAAGAAATTAAAAGTATTCCTTTTCAGATAAAGGTAAACTTTAAAACACTTTTGTTGATTGGGGCTGTGGGAGCGGTTGGACAAACCTGCGCGTATATGGCGTTTAGTCTAACAAATCTTGGTTTTGCAACCGCAATATTTAAGTTAAGCATGGTATTTACTGTGATATTAGGCTGGATTTTCTTTAAGGAAAAAGATATCAAACAAAGACTTTTGGGTTCTTTGGTTATGCTTATTGGTGTTACACTTTTAATTGCATGAGAAAAACTTTTCTGTTTTTCTTCGGTCTTTTTGCTTTAAGTTTGTGTTTATTCGGCCGGATAATATCTCTTCATTTTGCCCAAGACGATTTCTTCCATCTTAAAGTTAGCCAACTTGATGTTAACAACAGTTTTGTTAATTTAATCTCTTTTCGACCTTTTGCTGAGAGGGGTGGAATATACTTTTACAGGCCGCTTTTTAGGGAACTGCTTTTTAATATTTATTTTAAGGTATTTGGGCTAAATCCCTTACCTTTTCGAATACTGCAGTTTGCGGTTTTTTTTGCTAATCTGGTTTTGGCTTATTTGGTTTCCTTTAAAGTTACCAAATCTAAATTTATTTCGATGTTTTCGGCATTTTTTGTAAGTTTTGCCGTCGCTAACATCGGGATTCTTTCTTACTTAAACGGTGGAATTCAAATGGCGGGTATGACAATGATGGCGCTTCTATCCATACTTTTTTATTTAGATTATTTGAAAAACGGAGCTATAAACCGGTTCTTGTTGACAATTGTTTTTTTTATTCTTGCTCTGGCGTCTCATGAAATAGCACTAGTGCTGCCTCTTATGTATTTATCTCTGTTTCTGTTTAAAAATGGCCTGACGTTTAAAAAATGTTGTTTGGGCGTAAAGAAAAATATTCTTTTTTTTGTGATTGCTCTTGCTTTTTTCCTTGCTGAAGTTTTGGTTATTGGTCTGCCGGCAGGTGAGCAGCAGTATGGCCTTGACTTTTCCATTTTCAGGCTTTTAAATTCGTATTTCTGGTACGGCTTGTGGTCGATCGGGGC
>JBHPHS010000018.1:0-10621 GCA_042571305.1 Patescibacteria group bacterium
GGATATTCCTACCTGGGTGCAAAAAATATCCAAGAACTTTGGAAAAACGCAAAATTTATTAGAGTTTCACCTGTAGGTATAAAAGAAAGCGGTGCACATGATGTTATAACCAATTCAAAATACAGCTAGTTTTTCCCCACTTGTGCAGCTACTAAAAATGAAAATATAATAATTCATATGTTTATCAGAAGACTTGGCGCGTTTTTCTTGGATGTACTAGAAATAATAGTTTTTGCAATCGGTATATTTTTCTTTGTTTATCTTCTTATTATGCGTCCACACAAAATTAAAGGTCTTTCCATGCATCCTAACTATCCTGACGGAGAGTATCTTTTAACTGAGAAGGTTTCATATTATTTACATAAACCTGTACGCGGTGATGTTGTAGTTTTTAAGCCTCCTGTCTCTGAAGAAGATGAATACATAAAAAGAATAATAGGCTTTCCCGGTGAAACGGTATTACTCAAAGATGGAAAGGTTTATATTAACGACAATTTATTAAATGAACCCTATATTGCTGATAATGTCTATACATCAGGTCAAGGATTTATTAGTGATGGAGTTGCCTTCACCATTCCAGAAGGAGAGTATTTTGTAATGGGAGATAATCGACCTCACTCTTCTGACTCAAGAGCTTGGGGACCAATCAAACCAAAGGTAATAACAGGACGTGCCTGGCTTGTTTACTGGCCACTCAAATCTGCAGGGATAGCTCCAAAATATAACTATAAAATATAATATTTTGTTTCTTATGTGGTTACTGCTTTATAAATTTTCTGAAGTTTGTCTTCCGTATCTTCCAAGCTTCCTTTAAAAACAAAAGATATTTTTGTTTCCCTTCTTGATCTTATAAGCTTAACCATAGTCTTATTATCTTCGGCCTCTCCATTACTGAGTGCTTTTTGCATATCTTCCTGCAATTTATCTATTTCAACTGAGATAATTCTAGCTTGGCTTACCGATCTTTTTATGGCCTGCTGGCTTTTTGCTTTCATTCGCCTGGCAACCTCTTCTGCACGCCTTACAGATCCTGACTCCTTTAAAATAATTTTATACGCCTCAATCATTAAATTAGGATCATCAATTGCAGCCAATGCTCTTGCATGACCCTCGGTGATTAGACCAGACAAAAGTCCGTCTTTTAAAGCATCGGGAAGAGATAGAAGCCTTATTGAATTAGAAACATATGCCACACTTTTTCCAATCCTTACCGCAATCTCGCTTGTAGTTAGTGCAAACTCACTCATCAGTCTTTCAAAACCTTTTGCCCTATCAAGAGGATTAAGATCAACTCTTTGGACGTTTTCAACCAAAGCCATCTCAAGCATTCCTTTAGGTGAAGTTTCTCTAATCAAAACAGGCACATGGGTAAGTCCTGCTAATTTGCTTGCTCTCCAGCGCCTCTCTCCCGCAATTATCTGAAATCCCGCAGGAGTTTTGGCAATAACTAAAGGTTCCAAAATTCCATGCTCACGAATTGAATCAACCAAATCAACCAATGATTCAGGAGTTATTGACCCTCTTGGCTGCAGTGGATTAGGTTGCAGTTCATTAACGTCCAGCTGTATTACTTCTTCAGCCATATATTATGTCATTACACTAACTATTTTTTTACCAAGCTTCTGTCCAAATTTTACAGTACCATCAACAACCGAGTATATCGTGTGGTCTCTACCAACTTTTACACCTACGCCTTTTCCTACTTTCGTTCCCCTTTGACGGATCAATATATTACCAGCTTTAACTTTTTGTCCTCCTGAAACCTTTACCCCCAACCTTTTACCAGCTGGGCTTACGTGTTGTGATAATTTTCCGCCAGCTTTTTTCTTGCCCATATTTCTAAAACAATATAAACATTATTTTCACGCTTGTCAAGAGATTAATAAGATATATTATGATATCATTACAACAGAAAGTCTTGTATATTGAGGACGAAAACCGATATGTTTTCTATATCGTGACTTTGCTTTGAATTTATAAACATCAATTTTTTTACCTTTCTCCAATTCTTCTATGACTTTGAAACCAACCTTTACATCTTTTAAAACAGGTTTACCTATCTTTACCTTCCCGTTGTCAACTAGAAGAAGTACTTCCGCCTCTATCTTTTTAGGATCAGTTAACCTATCAACTAAAAATTCCTCCCCTTCAACTACTTTAAATTGATTGCCGTTTATTTTAATAACTGCGTATTTTCCAGGTTCTTTTTTCATTACAAGGTATTTTACCTATGCCGAGCCGCCAGCGCAATGCCTAAACCCATCATTGTTGCAAGTAAAGATGAGCCTCCGGCAGACAAAAGTGGAAATGGAAGTCCTGTTATAGGTAAAAGTCCTAGATTCATTCCAACATGAATAAATACTTCAGCAAATATTACAGCAAATAGACCCGAAAGATAAGCTCTTGCTGCGGGAGAAGATGCGTTTTCCATCAATTTGATAATTTGAAATAGTATCAAAAATACGGCCAGAAGGACAAGGCCTGCACCCAAAAAACCCAATTCCTCCGAAACCGAGGCAAATATGAAGTCACTATGCCTTTCTGGTAAAAACGCTAGTTGTGTTTGAACACCTTTCCCCAAACCAAGTCCAAATAACCTCCCTTCACCAACAGAAATCATTGCTTGAATAGAATTATATCCCGATCCCAGTGGGTCTGACTGTGGATTTACAAATGAGGTAATTCTTTGCTTCTGATAAGGCGCAAGTACTCTCCAAAATAGTGGGGTAACAGCCACCAAAACAAAAAGTCCCAAGAAGATATATCTTTTCTTGAATCCCGTTGAGAGAAGTACACCCAAAAACCCAATGATTGTTAAGATGGTAACCCCCAAAGAAGGCTGAACAAATATAAGTACTATCGGTAAAGCTAAAAGTAAAAAGGCTTTTGCTAATCTTGAAAGTTTTAGTTTTTCTGATGTGAGATAGTTGGCAAAAAAGACTAAAAGAAATGGTCTTACTATCTCTGTTGGCTGAAGTGTAAAAGCTCCAATAGGTATCCAGCGTATTGTACCTCTGGTAACTTGCCCAATAAAAAGAGTAACAATTAACAATAAAATACTAATCACATAAAAATGGTTTGAAAATAAAGACAAGACCTCAAAGTCTATTTTAGAAAACACAAAAAATGCTGCGATTGCAAATAATATGTAAATAAAATAGAGAGGAAAAAGAGTGGGAGAGATGACCGTCAAAACAGCAATGCTTAAACAGATCAAGAATATTACAGGCAGCAATATTTTAGCCATATTATTTAAGAAGTTTTCTTAATGACAAGCTTTTTACCCTGAGACAAGTTTGCGATCTGTGCTTTCTTAACCACCCATTGAACAAGATTATTATTCGTAGGAATCCAATTAGAAATTACATTAATCTTTTGTGTAAGATTCATACCCTTTTCCTTTCTGATAGCTTGAATTTCTCTAACCAACTCTCTTGCTTTTGCCTCTTCTTCCAACTCTTTGGTTATTTTCGTATCAAGTTTGAAAGTTTTTGAATTCCAGATGATCTTTTTTACATTAACTTCATCCTTTATAAGTTTCTCTAGATTTCTTGCAAGCGGCTCGGATTCAACGCTAAATACACCAAGAGGTTGGCGCAGTGCAATTTTCTTTTCTTTTCTGATAGCATGGGCTTTCTCTACAATATCCCTTACCAAGCTCATATCTTCAAACAGTTTTTTCTCATCTTTTTTAAGACTTTTTGCCACTGACCATTTTTCTAAATGAACGGATTCCTTTGAAGTTAAGTTTGTATACATAAACTCACTCATAAAGGGCACAAATGGAGCTAAAAGATAAGATAGGTTCTTAAGAACATAATAAGTTGTTTTGTAAAATTCTCTTTTATCTTTCTGGTTTTCAGCGGCCGGTCCTACCCTTTCTCGCGAACGCCGAATATACCAAAGAGAAAAATCATCAACAAAATTTTCAATCTCAAAACATGCTAAATGAGCTTTATACTTTTCCAGATTAGAGGTTGTTATTTTAACGGTTTGTTTTAACCTTGAAAGTATCCATTTATCCAACACATTGTTTGATTTTACTGATTGATTCGATGATTTTTGAGGATTGTATCCATCTAAGTTGGCATAGGTGACAAAAAAATTATAAATATTCCAAAGCTTAAGATGAAACTTCCTTCTAACCTCATCAGCGGACTTAAATCCGAATAAAATATTATCGATAGGGTTTTGTCTAATATACATCCAGCGCATAACATCTATCCCAATCTTATCCGCACCATCGTTAAACTCAATCATATTCCCCCAACTTTTATGCATGGGTCTACCATCCTCGGAAAGCAGGGTTGCATAACCAAATACAGACTTGGCTGGATTAATATCCTCTAAAACCGTGCTCATAGCAATTAAAGAATAAAACCAATTTTTAAATTGACCTGGGAAACTCTCGGTAATCAAATCAGCAGGAATCCACTTATCCCATGTGTCTTTGTCTGATAAATACAGTGGTTTTTGTCTGTTAGTTTCAAAGTTTGCAGATTTATTGTTTTTACTTACAGTTGAATATGCAACAATCCCAGCATCTAACCAGGGATTGCCAACTGGTTCTATTCTTGAAGAGAGAGCGCCGCATTTAGAACATTTGATTTTAACCAAATCAATCTGAGGTTTATGTGGAGATTTGTTTCTCAACTTCGTCCATCCCTCAACAGCACATTTTTTTAGCTCTTCCTTTGACCCCATCACATCAAAATTTCCACACGAAGAGCATTCCCAAATAGGAAGGGTTAGTCCCCAATAGCGATTTTTCTTTGAGATTAGCCAGTCATGCATATTTTCTAACCAGTCAAGTTCTCTTTTTAACCCAAATGAGGGAATCCAATCGATCTTCTTTGCAACCTCAATCATCCTTTGTCTTAAAGTTGGTTCTCCTTTATCCATCGCAATATACCACTCATCGGTTACTTTCCAAACAAGCTCGGCTTTACATCTCCAGCAAGCGGGGTATCTGTGTTTGTAGTCTTCAATACGCAAAATAAAGTGCTTTCCTTCCTCTTCAAGCTTAAGCATATAATTAAGAATCAAATCTGGATTGTCTTTAGCGTTTTTTCCAGAAAGAAAACCCAAGCCCTTCATGTAATCTGCGTTATCCTCAATTACAGGAATCATGGGTAGTGCGTATTTTTTACCAAGTGCAAAATCTTCACTTCCTGCACTAACTGCGGTATGCACCAAACCAGTTCCCTCATCGGTTGTAATGGGAAGAATTAAAGGGTCAGTTTGAATAACAGAATGGAATTTATCAAGATTTTTTGAGGCAACCTTTTTTACCTTAGGAAGGCTATCAAACGCACCTGTGTATTTAAGACCGACCAACTTAGATCCCCTGACAGTTTTTAATACCGTAAACTTCTTTCCCTTAAATGCTCTCTTAATAGTATCTTTTGCCACCCAATACCCTTTTTTATTAACCTCAACCAAGCTATATTCAATAAATTTATCAACAGCCACAGCAATATTTGCAGGGATTGTCCAGGGGGTTGTCGTCCAAACTAAAAGATATTGGTTTTTAGCACCAACAACAGGATATGTAAAATATACAGCTTTATGAGTAACTTCTTTATAATCCTCAGTCAACATCTCATGCTGAGATATTGCAGTTTCGCATCTAGGACACCAAGCAACTGAACCATTACCTTTATATAGCCACCCATTATCATTAACGGTTTTTAAAAACCTCCATATCATATAGTTATTGTCATCAGATAACGTAAAGTAAGAGTTTTCCCAATCCATAAAATATCCTAAACGCTTACTTTGTTGAGTTTGAATATCTGAAAACTTCTTTACACGATCCTTACAAAGCTGAACAAATTTAGCCACACCAAAGTCTTCAATCTCTTTTTTGTTTTTAAAACCCAATTCTTTTTCTACCTCAACCTCAACCCACAGTCCTTGCGCATCAAAGCCGTTCTGAAACCTTTGTCTGAAACCCTGCATGTTTTTAAACCTTTGAAATAAATCTTTATAAGTTCTTCCCCAAGCATGATGCACTCCCATAGGACCGTTTGCAGTGATAGGTCCATCTAAAAAAGAAAAATATTTCCTGGACTTGGAATTTTTCTGAAGATATTTCTTTACTATCCCTTTTTCGTACCACAGCTTCAGAAGATCATTCTCCATCCGCACAAAATCAACATCTGGCTCAACAGGCTCAAAACAACCATTCTTTTTAGCCATTATGAAGCCATTCTACTATAGTTAACGGGCATTATAAAGCATGATTTAGCCTTGTTAAAGTGATATAATCTCAAATATGAGAGTCGTACCCTTCTTTGCAAACAGCACAGATAATAACCACTGCGTTCCAATGGTAATAAGAATGATGCTTAACTATTTTATTCCAAAAAACAATTACACGTTAAGAGACATTGAGAAAATTACTGGATATAGCAAAAATATTGGACGTGGCCTTTTCAAACCTGGCAGAACCTCACTAACCTAGGATTTGAAATTATTGTTTTTGATTTATTTGATTACAAACAATTTAGTAAAGAGGGAGGAAAGTATCTAATTAAGTTCTACGGTAAAGAAGAAGGTCAAGCACAGATTGAGAACTCCGATGTTAAAAGTGCACAAAAGTTATCAAAGACATCTATTAACAAAGTAAAACAGGTAAAAAAATACCCGACATTAACAGAGATCAATAAATATCTTAAACAGGGTTATCTGGCTAAGTGTAGTGTTAACTCAAAAGTATTTAGCAACAGCAAAGGTTACATGGGTCATTCTGTACTTGTCTTTGACATAGATGATAAACATGTACACCTTCATGACCCAGGATTACCTCCTAGAAAAAACCTGAAAATACCAAAAGATAAATTCTTGAAAGCCTGGGCTTATCCGACAAAAGAAGCGGCATGGTTTGAAGCCTTTAGATTAATTGAAAAATAAGTTTCTAACGTAATTTAGTGAATCTTCCTTAAAAAAGCTGGTATCTCAAATTTCTCTCCAAAGACATCCTCATCTCTTTCTTCTCCTTCTCCTTCACCTTCATCTCCGTTGTCTGAAAGGTCTTGTTCTTCTTTTTTTTCTTCTTCCTCGGGCGGCTCACTAATTACTCCTTGGATTGTTGGTTTTTCAGACGCCGGCTTTGACATTTGTGCAAGGCGTGCTCTGGTTTCATCAAAACCCGTTGCAATTACCGTTATTCTTACCTGATCACTTAGATCTTCCTTAATTACAGCTCCAAAGATAATATTTGAATCAGGATCTGCAGCTGAAGAGATTATTCTTGCTGCTTCATCTATCTCAAACATGGTAAGGTCATCTCCTCCTGCAATATTAAATAGCACTCCCCTTGCCCCTTCAATAGAAAGATCAAGAAGTGGTGAGGATACTGCAGCTCGTGCTGCCATTTGAGCTCTGTTTTCTCCTACCCCTGTTCCAATACCCAAAAGTGCTGTACCTGCATCCTTCATTATTGCCTTTACATCCGCAAAATCTACGTTGACAAGACCAGGTGTGGTTATAATATCCGCAATTCCTCCAACAGCTTGACCTAATACCGAATCAACTATTTTAAAAGCTTCCAGAAGTGTCATTTTTCTATCAATTACATCCATAAGTCGTTGGTTTGGAATAACAATTAATGTATCTACAACATCTCTAAGCTTATCAACACCATCCTCTGCAGCAACCATTCTTCTTGTTCCTTCAAAAGCAAACGGCTTGGTCACAATTCCAACAGTTAAAGCACCCGCTTCCTTAGCAACCTTTGCAATAATTGGGGCAGCCCCTGTTCCTGTTCCTCCACCCATTCCCGCTGTTACAAAAACCATGTCACTATCAATCATTAATTCCTTTAGTTTTTCCATAGACTCCTCAGCCGCTTGCTCTCCAATTTCAGGATCACCTCCAACACCCAGTCCCTTGGTTAGTTTTTCACCAATCTGAAGTTTTGTTGGTGCTTTATTACTTAGAAGAACCTGTGCATCTGTGTTGATAGCTATAAATTCAACCCCTTGAACAATACTATTATCAACCATTGAAGAGATTGCATTTCCTCCACCACCACCAATACCAATCACTTTGATTTTTGCTATCCTAGCCGAATCAGGTTTTACTAAAGCCATAAATATCGGTAGCAGGATTTTAACTTAGGCAGGAGAAAAACACAAGCTTGCCAAACATTCGTTAAGGCAATAAATCTTTGACTGTTTCTATCAACTTTCCAAAGATTCCCTTTGTTGGTAGTTTTAACTTTTTTGTAAAACTTGTCAAGTTCTCGGTTGGGTTTTCTGTCACACCATATTTAATTAAACCAACAGGGGATGCAAATGACGGGTTAATAATATCATCTATCAAACCCCCCACACCTTTTGGAATTCCCACTCTTACAGGAAGAGAGAGCATTCTTTTTGCTGAATCCTCAACCCCAGGTGTTTCGGCTCCCCCTCCTGTTAATATTACACCTGATGGTATTCTTCTGGTAAATCCTTCTTTGTCAAGCTCCATTTTAACCATTGTAAATATCTCATTTAAGCGAGGTCTAACAATTCCTTCAAGTAGAGTTTTTCTGGAAACTTTTGTTACTTCGGTAACCCCCAGACTTTTTAGATCCAATTCATCCTTCTGATCTTTATCTTTTTTATTTATATCTAAAGATAATGCTTTTTTGATTTTTTCTGCGGTTTCTAAAGAAACCCTAAGTCCTATGGCCAAGTCGTTGGTTACATTCCTTGCCCCTATCGGAATAACTCCCGAATAAGCAAGGGATCCATCAACAAATGCTACGATCGATGTTGTCCCCCCTCCGATTTCTATTAATACGCATCCCAGTTCCTTCTCGGTTGAGGAAACTGTTGATTCAGCTGAAGCAAGCCCACAAAAAACCAAACCTTCAATATCAACGCCAACCTCATTAACACATTTTTTTAAATTTTTAATCGCTGCTGAGGATGCTGAAATTATATGTGTATCAACCTCAAGTCTTATCCCGCTCATACCCACTGGATCCTTCACACCAGCTTCCCCATCAACTACAAATTCTCTAGGAATAACATGAATAATTTCTCTTGAGGTAGGAAGGGATATTGCAGATGCCGCTTCAATTACCCTATCAACATCGGTTTGAGTTATTTCACCCTGGGGATCAGAAATTGCAACTACTCCGTGTGAGTTTTGGGAATGAACATGTGCTCCACCTAAAGAAACATAAGCCGACTCAAGGCTATAACCAGCCATTCTTTCTGCAGCTTCGACAGAAGAAACCGTGGCATCAACAGCTTCTTCAATGTCAACAATCTGACCTTTTTTTATACCCCGGGATTCACTTGATGCTGCACCCATAATCGAAATTGAGGTTTCTAAAGTAACCGGCTCAATATTTACCTGTGCCACCAAGGTCGCAATCTTTGATGAACCTAAATCAATTGCAGCTATTATTCTAGATTTGCTCATATACTATACTCTATCTTAATACAGGATCTTTATACCGCAAGTCAATCTCTTTAATGTTTTCCCCTTTCGAATAGATAAGCCTTAGCGCTCCCAATAAAATATTCCTATCGCCCTCCAGTGGAAATATTACCCTGAGAGAGGTAGGCAATTCAACTGTCAAACTTTCAACGTTTAACCTTCCGCTTCTTACCTGATACATTGAAAATACCCCTTCAATAAGCCTTAGTGCAAACAGCTCGCTTTTATTAACCGTTTCTCCAACGCTATAACCACTATCTTTAGTATATACGGTTGGCAGATGAGACGAGTTTTCCAGTGACAAAACTACCCCACTTTCTCCCACCTGCATAAACATATCACTTTCATCATTTTTTAAAGAAAAGATAGGTTTTTTAAGAAGAATATTAACCAAAAGCTTATTAGGAAATTGGTATTGTAATGAAAAATCACTAATTAAATAATTGTTCCTTAAACTTTTAGTAAGTTGCTTTTTAACAGAAAATAAACTCTGAGTATTGAAATTTGTTAAGTCTTGCCCAATCAAACCGTCAGGACAATCTCCATACTGACTTTTGCACTCAACTTCCTTTATGGTTATTAATTTTTGTACCAACATAGGAGATATGAATAGAATTGAAATAAATAATCCGAAAGCAACAATTTTAAGATATAAAAATATCTTTGACTTCTTACGTCTTTTCACAGATATATTGTGTCAGTTTTTAATGTATTTTTGAAGAAGATCAACCAATTTTTCGGCTGCATGTATGTCTAAAGAGGGTGTTTTGTTAGTACTCGAGATAATCTTTGGGTAGCTTGTGACTAAATTCTCAATCTCTTTTTCAAGTTTTTTTGGAGAAAGGTTTTTCTGTGACAAAACTCTGGCCAATCCCAACCTTTGTGCGTATTTGGCGTTGTTGTTTTGCTCATCAAGATAGCTCCATGGAATTGGAACCAAAATACAAGGTTTTTTTAATACTACAAGTTCAGATACGGTGTTTGCTCCCGCTCTTGATACAACAATGTCAGCTTGGGAAAGTATGTTGGTCATTTCGTCAGGCTCTAGCTGACCATACACTTTATAATTTTTATTAACAAATACCCTAAATTCGTCCAGTTGACCTAAACCTGCCTGATGAATAACTTTATATTTTTTACAAAGGTAAGGTAAAATTTGTCCCAGGCTTTCATTTATCCA
>JBHPHS010000019.1:0-8195 GCA_042571305.1 Patescibacteria group bacterium
AGGGTAAGGGATGCCGAACACGGGGTAAAAATTGCCAAAGCTCTTTTTGCAGGCAAATTTGCGGATAGAGTAAAAGCAGAAGAGGGTATTGTCAGCATTAAACCTTTTGAGGATATTAAAGTAAAAACAAAAACAGGTAAAAAAGTATCCATCCCTGCCAAAATTGATACAGGGGCATTTAGAACCTCGATAGACAAAACGTTAGCAGAGGATTTAGGGCTTCTTGAGCAAGAAAATGTACTTTGGCATAAAGGTGTAAGAAGCTCTTTCGGTAAGTATAAGCGTCCTGTTGTTGCTTTTACCTTTTGGCTTAAAGGAAGAAAAATAAAAACATCGGCAGGCGTATCTGACAGAAGCAGGTTAAGAAAACCTGTTATAATAGGTAGGAATGATTTGGTCGGTTTTACGGTCAATCCTTAACAAAATGGGTAAAATACTGATAATTACCGGTGGGGGAATAAAGCACCTTAAACCTTTCGAAGAAAACGCGAAGGTGTTGAATTTGGATGTTACAACCGCTTCTTTTTCTGCAATCAACTTCCAAACAAAAGAAAGTAAAATAGTTCCACATATTAAAAGTATTCCACTTGAGTCATTTGACCTGATTTATATAAGGCTTGTCGGTAAAAGATATGAAGATCTTTCTCTTCTGGCAAGTTTTGCAAAGGATAAAAACATTAAAATTGTAGACCGCATATATCAAAATTCTAAATATGCACGTTTGCCTTTGTCTAAATCACTGGAAACAAAACTATTAATTAAAAAAAACATTCCTTTGCCAAAAACATACTACGCAAGTGTTGAAAATATTGTCGAAAATGCACCCAGAATTTTTGGATTTCCTTTTGTAATAAAAGGCACAACCGGAAAACAAGGACATGAAGTATGGTCACCAAGAGACAAAAAGGAACTACATAACTTAGCTAAGTCAATATTAACAAAAGAAAAAGAAGGAAAAAGGTTTCTTGCACAGGAATTTATAAAAGCCAGCCAAAGAATAAGAGTTTTTGTTGTTGGAGGGAAAGCACTGGCTGCAATAACAAGACCAACCAGGTGGAGAAAACGATTTACAAAAAAACCCCCACTAAGAGAGCCTTTAATGCCAGTACCGGGAGATATAGCAACTTTGGCAGCTGATTCCTGTCGTGGTCTTTCGATTGATATTGCGGGAGTGGATATAATTTGTGATGATGAAACTGAAAAAAGATATGTATTGGAGGTTAACTCTGCTCCACGTTGGGCATCAATTGCCAAAGATACACATGTCAATATTGAAGGGGAAATTTTAAAATATCTTGCATCTCTGGTTTAAGGTGGACAAGAATGATGGTTATAAAGAAAGTTTTGAGAAGTATGGTGTCGATCCGCGTTCTTTAAAGTGGAGAAGCCTAAAAGCTGCGCAACAAAGATATAAAGAAATTATCAGTCTTGTTGATTTTGAAGGGAAAAGTGTTTTAGATGTTGGTTGCGGCTTTGGAGATATTACCAAGTTTATAACTGTTAGAACTTCAAACTTTTCTTATTTGGGAGTTGATCGGATGGATGAGTTTATAAAAGTAGCCAGGAAAAAACATCCCAGATATAGATTTGTTGTTACGGATTATTTTAAGAAACCTCTGAGTGAAAAATTTGATGTAGTTATAGCCAATGGTTGCTTGAATTCCAACCTTGATGATAATCTAAAATTCAGGAAAAGAGCAATAAAAACACTATTTGAACACACAAAAGAGTTCTTAATTTTCAATATGGCAGGTACTTACCCTCAATTGAAAACGGGCAAAAAAAGCAATATTTGGTTTGCAGACGCTCTTGAAATACAAAAATACTGCCTTACTCTCTCAAGAGAGACTGTTTTTAAGAATCATCCTAGGAGGAAAGAGTTCACTATTCTAATGCGCCGTTGAATTATTTCAATTCAACAGTTGCGCCAGCCGCTTTTAGTTTTTCTTCAGCAGATTTTACATCTTCCGCTTTTGCATCCTTAAGCACCTCAGCCGGAAGGCTTTCGGTCATTGCCTTTGCATCCATTAAAGTTAGGTTTTGATTAATTTCTCTTAGTGCCTTAATAACTGCAATTTTGTTACTTCCTGCGTTGGCTAAAATAACTGTTTGATTTCCACCGGAGGTAGATTCTGCTTCGGCTTGAGCTACCCCTTCAGCAGGTGCTTGTCCTGCAGGCGCTGCAGCCACAGACGGTGCGGCAGATACCCCGAGTTTATCTTGAAGAACACTTACCAGTTCAGACAACTCCAATACTGAAAGTTTGGATATTTCTTCAACTAATTTATCAACCACCTTAGAGGTTTCTTTATTCTTTTTGTCAGCCACGATCACTCACCTCCTTTAAGATATATACAATATTTTGTAAATTTCCACTAAGTGTTGAGGTTAGGGAGTAGGCTGGAGTTTTTAATACTCCCAACAGTTGTCCCAAAAGAGCATCTTTGCTGGGTAAGTTTGAGAGTTTGGTTAGCTCTTGAGTATCTTGAAAGACTCCTTCGACAATTCCTACCTTTAAACTGGGAACTTCATTTTCCTTAGCAAATTTAGAAAGGACACAAAGAGGTGCAATAGGGTCTTTTTCTGCAATCACAAGTGCGGTTTGGCCAGACAAAACAGTATCGGATAGAACCTCTTTATCTACTTTTGCAGCTTCACCAGCACGTTTTAGAAGGGTATTTTTAACAACCAACATTTTACCTCCAACTTCGGACAGTCTGGTTTTTAACTGCTGCTGCGCTTTTACATTAAGGCCTGCAAAGTTAATCAAAACAACAGATTTTGCAGAATTTAACTCTTGTGTAAGATTTTCAACGAAGAATGATTTTTCTTGTTTTTTCATTTTTTTCCTCCGCTCGATTTATACCTGATTATGCCAGGATACGAGTTTTCTTAGGACAAATGTAAATATATCAGTTAATTTAAGCTATTGCAAGCTTAATTGATGGTCCCATGGTAGCCTTTACAAAAGCTCGTACTATTTGTTTGTTTCCACCCAAAGCAGCAAGAACCGCTTCAATGTTTTTTGTCAGCTCTTCCTCCTTTTGGCTTACCTTGCCAATAGAAGTGTGTATTACAGGCTGTGATCTTTCTGTTTTGATATTAATTGCGGAAGCCGAAAATTTATTTGTATCTTTGGTTGATTTAATGATGGTATCGTTTTTGGGATTTGGCATTAAACCTTTCGGTCCAAGAATCTTTGCAAAGGGAACAAGTTTTGGCATCATATCAGCGGTTGCCAAAAGAATATCAAAGTTAATTTTTCCTTCAGAAAGTGCTTTTATGGTTTCTTCAGAGGCAATCTCAACTTTCTTCTTTTTACCGGATGAGAAGGGAAGCGTGACATTTACCTGGGTTGCCTGCTTTTTAACAATTAAATGAAGCTCAACCGTTCCATCAAATTTCGAGTAAGATGTTTCCTTAACCAACTTTACAGCTTCGTTAATATCATAATAATTGGAGGATTTAACTTTCTTTTTAGCATCAAGATAAACCTTTGAGCGAACTTTTTGCCTTTTTTCAGCTTTCTTTTTTTCTTCCTCAGATTCTTTCTTTACCTCTTCGACAACAGGCTCTGATTCAACTACTTTAATACGCTGACCACCCTTTAAACCTGGTACGTGAACCTTGGTTTTTTCAACCTTAGCCTTTTCCGCCGCAGCTTTCTTGGCTCGCTTTTCCTTGTATTTTTCTTCTGAAGTTTTTTTCTCTTGGACAACTCCAGTTACTACCGTGGTTTTGGTTTTACCCATCTGTTTTTACCCCCATACTTCTGGCAGTTCCTTCAACGATCTTGACAGCTGCTTCTAAATCCCTGGTATTCAAATCATCCATTTTTTCCTTAGCAATATCTTCAAGCTGCTTTCTGTTTAAGGACCCCACAATGTCTCGAGGAGTTGTACCTGAGCCTTTTTCTAAACCTAGAGCTTTTTTAATCATGTCCGATACAGGTGCTTTTTTAATTACAAAATCAAAACTTCTATCCTCGTAAATTGTTATAACAGCAGGAACAACATTGCCTTTCATATCCTTGGTTTTGTCGTTGTATGCTTTGACAAAATCCATAATAGCAACACCGTGTTGACCCAAAGCCGGGCCTAGGGGTGGTGCGGGAGTGGCTTCACCTGCCTGAAGATTAACTTTAATTACTGTTTTAACTTTCTTAGCCATAATATCGACCTTTCGATCTCCCACAATCTAATGTGGTTGAAAGTATTATATAAAAGTATTACTATTTATTCAAATGGCAGATAGTAGAAAAACTGAACAAGAGGAAGGACTCCATGTTGTAAAGGGAGAAACAAGAAAGGCTGGTGAATCAGTTCATGAATTGGATGAGAAATCTAGAGAAACTGGAGTTGACCTTCCAGTTGATGGAGATTCTTTTTCAAAGTCGGGGGATAAAACGTAAAACGTAACAGAGGAGGGATATGTCGTCGTTACTCCAAAACCATCAGAAGAAAAGACTAAAAAGTGACCTTAACCCTTTTTTTGTATGTGGATAATGATCTGTTATTTATAGGATAAGATCTAGACTTTTTGGATTTGAAGAAAGTCCAGCTCCACCGGAGTTTCTCTTCCGAAGATAGATACCAAAACCTTTACTTTCCCTTTTTCTTCATCGATTTCGTGAATTGTTCCAAGGAAATCTGCAAATGGTCCGTCTGTTATTTTTACAGCTTCACCAGTTGAGAATTTAGTTTTAAACCTAGGAGCAGGTGCTGCAACGAATTTTTCAATGTTTTTAACTTCCTCTTCAGACAAAGGAGTGGGATTGTTTCCTGCCCCAACAAAGCCAGTAATTCCCGGTGTTGTTCTTACTGCAAGCCAGGTAGGATCATCAAGAATCATTTTAACCAAAAGATATCCCGGAAATATCTTTTCTTTGACTGTTGCTTTTTTACCACTTCTTATTACAATCCTGTCTTGGGTGGGAACCAAAAGTTCAAAAATGCGACTTCCCAAGTTCATTGTTTCTACACGTTGCCTTAGGGTTTCCATTACTCTCATCTCATGTCCGCTTGATGTGTGAACCACATACCACATAGCTTTGGGATCATCTGTTTTGGAAATAAGCATATGTCCCGGAATTTTCTTCTTACCGGTACCACGCTCTGAAACCTCTGCTGCCTTTTTTGTATCCATTTTATTTTGATATGATAAGACCTAACAGCTTTGTGAAGACAAAATCGAGCCCTCCGACATAAAGGCCTATTATTGCTGAAATTGCAAAAACAATCAAAGTTAACCTTAATACCTCTTGTTTTGTCGGCCAGGTTACCTTTGTAAGCTCAAGTTTTATACCGGATAAAAACTTAACAACACCCTTCACAAGTTGAAATTTTATCAGATAACAAGCCTACAAACAAGCGGGGTTGCTATCGAATGCTATAATTTTGGGACAATGAGGAAGGAAATAGATATTAATACGGTTGTTTTAGGCATCAATCTTGATAGAGGAGATCTTCTTGTTGGTTTGGGAGATGGTAAAGGGCTTTATATTTCTTCGTCTGGGGAGGTTAAAAAGTACGGTCGACGTGAACTTCCTGACTTTGCTTATCTTATGTTTCCTTTAGTTGCGAGAGTAGTGCCGAAAGATTTTGAAGGTCCCGGAGACTTCACAAAAATTATGGAACTGGAGGATAAGTTTGGAGAATATTATGGTTCTGCAGAGGAGGTTTACAGGAAAGTTGGTCCAGCCTTGGTGCAGGCTGGTATACCCGCTGAACGTTTGGCAAAAACCTTTATGGACATGTCTCCTGTGAGAATTGCTTTTGGTGGAAAGGATATTGGTGAAGATGCGTACAATGGTTACAAAATAGTTTTGGCTCATATTATCTCACAGTATTATCCTGGTCCGGCTGCTGCGAAAAGAAGACGTGAGCGTTCAATCAGAGAAGGAAAAGTACCTGTGAAGAAATATAAAAAGTCGAATAGAATACCGTTTTAATTTCCGTTAAGAATCGAGACAGGAATACTCCTGTTAATAGCTTCTTTTCTTTTCAATCTCAATAAGATGCTTTATCCTGTAGTTTTTCTCTTTTCTTTTCTCAGAGGGTTTTTTGAATCTATCTCTGTCTCTTAATTCTTGCAGCACGTTATCCTGAATGGTTTTTTTACGAAACCTGGCAATGAGCCTATCTTCGGACTCGCCTCTTTTTTTCTTGATGATGAACATGTATCTTCGCCTCCTTCATATATATCACCTGGACTTAGTATTTTAGCATATGTTATCATTGTCGTTAATGGCTAAAAAGAAAGTTTTGATTACCGGTGTCACAGGCCAAGACGGTAGCTATTTAGCAGAGCTTCTTTTAAGAAAAGGTTATAAGGTTTCCGGATTGATAAGACAAACTTCAAATATGGCATACCCTAATATTGCTCATATTCAAAACCATCTTAATTTAATTCAATCTGATCTTTTAGATCCAGTATCTCTTAGAGAAGCAATACAAAAGGTAAATCCCGATGAGGTTTATAATTTAGCTTCACAGAGTCACCCTTCGGAAAGTTTCAAACAACCCATCCACACAGCAGAAATTACAGGAATTGGGGCACACAGGGTATTGGATACAACCTTGGATGTTAATCCCAAGGCAAAGTTTTATCAAGCCAGCAGCTCCGAGATGTATGGTTGGGTGAGGGAAATTCCTCAAAATGAGGACACTCCTTTTAACCCCGCAAACCCCTACGCTGCAGCTAAGCTTTATGCCCACTCAATGACCAAGATTTACAGAAAAAGTTATAATATGTTTGCTGTAAATGGAATACTTTTTAACCACGAATCACCTCGGCGTCACTTAGGATTTGTTACCCAAAAGGTTACCTATGCCGCAGCCTGTGCCAAGCTGAGTGTTAAAACCTCGGATCACTTGAATGAGGAAGGGGAACCGATAGTCAAAGACAGTAAGGTTGCCCTAGGGAATTTGGAGGCAAAGCGTGATTGGGGCTACGCCGCTGATTATGTTGAAGCAATGTATTTAATGATGAGGCGGAAAAAACCCGATGATTTTGTTATTGCAACAGGAGAAACCCATACGATTGGGGAGCTGTGCAAAGAAGCTTTTGATTATGTCGGAGCTGATTGGGAAAAACACGTAATAGTTGATAAACGATTCATCCGTCCTACCGAAACAGGACCTTTGGTTGGGGATTGTTCAAAGGCAAAAAAGATACTAGGTTGGAAACCGAAAACCAATTTTAAGCAGTTAGTCCACTTGATGGTAAATGCCCATATAGCCAGGCTTAAGTAATTTTGTTACTTCTTTCCCGAACTTTCTACTTTCAAGAGCTTTACTCCGAAATAAACGACCATGGCAATAACCAAGAAATCAACAGTTGCGTTTACAAAGGACCCCCACATAATTTTGGCCGAAGCAATTTGGATATAGGCATCGCTTAAATTACCAACTGCACCAAGGGCAATTCCTAATACGGGGTTGATTACATCCTGAACTAAAGAAGCAACAACCTTAGATACTGCACCTCCAAGAATAAATCCTACTGCTAAACCAACAACTCCCTGTTCTTTAATAAACTTAATAAATCCCTCCATTTATTATTTCACCTCCTTGCTTTTATTATTATATTGAACTATTAAATTAAAAGCATCACCTTTTAAAACTTTATTTCTATTAAATTTAAAGATTACTTGGATATTAACAGCAACTGCGGGTTTGTTTTTTTTGTTAAAAAACCAAAATAATGGTAAGTAAGGTTAGAAAGAAAAAAAGAACCATCCACAAGGACGTACCAACAACAACCTTAATTGCTTTTTGTGTTTGTTTTTTCTCCCAAACAAGATAAAAAGGAATAGCAAGTGCAATAATTGCACAAATTAGAGCTGAAACAACCAATAATGACAGTACCAATACGGGACCAAAATAATTATTAATCGGTCCAAACCAGCTGTTACCTTTCCAAAAAATAACGGAAACCATGGAAATATAAGCAAAAAGACTGATAGATTGGATGAAAGAAATTTTATTTGCTGAAAGTTTTTCGAGTTTACTAAACATTATTCCTGATTTGATATTTAGTAAATTCTAATACATTTTCTATGGCCTTTGTTAGCGGTAAACCTTCTTCTAACATACTAATTATCGCTAAACCAGTTAAATCAAATTTTTTATAAGGTTCTTCTTTGACAAGAGGAATTTATAAGTTTTGTTCTCTTGAGATGTCCCTTTATTGAT
>JBHPHS010000020.1:0-6625 GCA_042571305.1 Patescibacteria group bacterium
GAGTACCAATATCTGTCCAAGACTATATTTATTCCTTTCCTCAGCTTGGGTATTATTACACCTCTTATAAGATTTGCTCTCGCAGCACTATAGCCAAAGAGAGCAGCATGTCCGTCAACAGGATAGCTATAAAGACCTTGTACCGCATCCCTTACTTTCTCTCCGTATTCTGTTCCACCCGGTTCTCTGTAAAATTCCCAACCTTTTCCTAAATATTTCTTTAGTAGATCGATCTTTGTAGTTTTACCACTACCAACACCTCCTTCAATTACAATAAATTTACCTTTATTCATAGAACTTTATGACAGGTACGACATCTAGCTTCGTAATCTTTTTTGTCAGTTGCACTACCCTTCGCTAACTTCTTTGTATAATTTGCATCTTCTCCACAAACCATACATACTGCGCTGAGTTTTTTTACCTCATCTGCTTCGGCCATAAGTAAAGCCGTTGAATTATAAACTTCTTTTTGAGAATCCATATCAAGTCCCGCCACAATAACTCTTTTACCCCGATTAACTAACTCTTTACAAACATCCTTAATCTCAACTCCAAAAAAGTGAACATCATCGACTGCAACTATATCTGTGTCTTTATTCACCTTTTCTAAAATACTTTCAGGCTGTAAAATGTCAACCAATTCTGCGACATACTCAGATCCGCTGTGTGAATTTATCCTATTGTTACTATCATGATTCGGTTTAAACAACTGCGTCTTTTTTTTAGCAATCCTTTCGATTCTTAATCTTCTAGCTAATTCATCGGATTTTCCTGAGAACATACACCCAGTAATAACCTCCAAGGTAGCAGTAGAAAACCGTTTTTCTGTTTTTCTCTCTGGCATATTTTATTGAATATAGACAATATCAGGTTTTAATTAAACCCATATCCCTAAGTTTGTCTTTAAATTCCATTAGTTCTCGCTTATTGTTCAAACCAACTTGTGCAGCAACTGCATTAATTTCATTCTCATCTAAGGCAACCTCTTTACCCGAAAATGTTTTTTTGAGTACATCTTTTTCAAGGCGGTTTAAACTAAGTGCTTCAAGTTTATAATCATTAAATGCCTCCCAGGTAAAAGGTACCGCATCTTTTACTATTGTTGCTATTGCATTTGCATACTCCCTAATTTCAAGTTGTGCATGTTTATCCATCCTAAGTTTCAGAAAGTGAAGAAGGTTGTGAAGATCTATTTTCCAATACCATTGAGTGTAAACTGCAAGTGGCAATGTAATTCTAGCAAGCTCTCTGGCCAATCCGGGTCCATCGTTTTCATCTAATAACCACTGATAAAAACCGTTTGACGCTTTATAGTGTTTTGAAAGTCTATCTTTAATTTTTTTAGCAATTGTTGAATTAACAGAATTTCCCCTGCCTTGTTTATTGTCAAGTGACTGAACAGAAATGGCAGATGATTTAGGAACATAAAATTCATTTTTTAAAACGGAATACCTTGCAGAATACTCATTTAAGCTTGCAGTTCTGTGGCGTACCCATTGTCTAGCAACGAAGATTGGCATTTTTGCATGAAATTTAAACTCAACCATTTCAAAAGGTGAGGTATGACTATGACTTGCTAAATATCTAATTAAGCCTCCAGTTTGACTAACTTTTCGGGTTCCTTCTCCATAAGATACTCTTGCTGCTTGCTCAATATCACCATCTCCTCCAAGATAATCAAGCAAATAAACATAACCATGATTAAGAACAGGGATTACAACCCCCAACCAGCGCTCTGCTCCAGGATTTGTTGGTCTTAGAGTATAGCTTTTTTGCAGCTTAAGTTTTTTATATTTTCTCTTTCTCATTTATTTCTAATTAAATTAGCTTATTTTATTACTTTGCAAACTTAGAAAAGTGTCCCAAATCCCTGTCTTTGTGAAGTCTAGGCAACATATCTTCCGGTTTCCAGTTTTTCTTTATTTCAGAAATACTGTCTGATGTTTGATACTTACCTTTTCTGGCGTATTTATCTAATTTTGGAACTTTAGTTGTTTCATGAAATATTATTTGGGCAACTCTAGCTCCAACAGGAAGAGGGATTACGACATTGCTGAAATTTGTTATTTCCATCGTCCAACGATTTACATAGCCAATATCCCCCCATCCAGCATCTTTACAAACTGCAATACCAATTCTTCCAAATGAACTTCTTGCTCTCATCTCTGTGGTTATGGCTGGTAAATCATCTGTTCCGTTTTTGCCTCCAATAAATTCAATGGTATGGGCAAGAACCGTTTCGTTAGGAGCTATCAAAATAACCTTGTCGTTTAGTTTTAATCCGTTGAATGGATTGAGTTTCGATTTTATCTCACCAACTGCTATTGCTTCTTCTACTCCTTCATATATACGCCTTACTGATTTCTCATAAAAGGGGTTTAGTATTTGGGTAAGTTTGATAAGATTTTGTCTGAAGAAATATTTACCTAAACGAACATCGTAGCTGGAATTTGACACATTATCTAGATTAAAAGGGGTAATTACAATGTTGCCTGATTTTAGGTGTTTAAGAATTTCTGGTTTGGAAAGAACAGCCATTGTTGTCAAACAATCTAACAATTAATTTAGCAAAAATCAACAGTCAATAAACCCAAAAAGTCCATTGTAAAAAACCGCTGTTTATATTAACCTAAAAAACAGTGTTAATAATTGGGATCACAGGAACTTTAGGGTCAGGTAAAGAAACTGTTTCAAAATATCTTGTTAAAAACAAGGGTTTTAAACGCTATTCAGTTGGTAATTATTTAAATAGTGTATTAAGAAATCGCGGTATTAAGATAAACAGAGTTAGTCTTCAAGACATGGCTAATGAAATAAGAGAACAAAAAGGAGCAGATCATATTGTTAAGATACTTTTTAACAAAGCTAAAAAATCAAAAAGTAATGTAATTATTGAAAGTATCAGAAATATTAAAGAGGCAGAGTTTATTAAATCTCACAAAGGAGTACTTATCGCAATTGATGCAGAGGTAAAACAACGCTTCAAAAGAATCAAAAAAAGGGCATCAGCCAAAGACAATGTTACTTATAGGCAGTTTTTAATGCATGAAAAAAATGAGTCAGGAAGCACAAATCCTTTCTCTCAAAATTTACCAAAGTGTATTTCAATGGCGGATTATAAACTTACAAACAACGGCATAAAAGAAAACCTCTTCATTAAAATAGATAAAGTCCTTATTAAGATTAAAAAATCCTAAGTAGCTTTTTTACTTTCTTTAACAGGTTTTCTCCAACTTGCCCATTTACATTCAGGATAACGGGAACATCCGAAGAATCTTTTTCCCTTTGAGCTTTTTTTGTAAATCGCGTCTCCCTTGGTGCATTCTGGACATTTAACTCCAATCTTTTCTATGTATTTTTCCGTGTGTTTGCAATCAGGAAAGCGTGAACAAGAAATAAACTTGCCAAACCTTCCGATTCTAATTACAAGCTCTCCTTTTTTACAATCGGGACACTTCTTTCCCAGCTTTTCGGCTGCAATTTTAACCCTTTTTGAGTTTTTGGTAACACTTTTTAGGTGTTTATCAAACGGGTTCCAAAAGTCCTTGATTGTTTTTACCCACTTACCCTCTCCTTGGGCAATTTTATCCAAACCATCCTCCATTCCCGCAGTAAACTCATAATCAAAGATGTTAGGAAAATTACCAACCAGAAAATCACTAACAGCCATTCCTACCGGTGTTGCAAAAAACTTTCCTTCATTCTTTTCCACATAACTTCTTATCTGAATCGTAGAAATGGTTGGTGCATAAGTGGAAGGCCTTCCAATTCCCAACTTTTCCAAAGTCTTAATAAGAGAAGCTTCATTGAATCTTGCTGGAGGTTGTGTAAATTTCTGCTCTGCCCTAACTTTTTCTAAATCAAGTTTCTCTCCGATTGCTACCTCGGGAAGTTCAATAGAACCGTCTGTTCCTTTAGGAAATAGTTTTCTCCAACCGTCAAACTTCATAATCTGCCCATTTACTCGCAACAGATACTTTTTAGAATTTGTTGCCTCCACATCAATCTTTGTTTCATCATAGATACTTGCACTCATCTGGCATGCGACAAAGCGGTTCCATACAAGATTGTATAGTTTTTGTCCATCCCCTTGAATTTTTACTTTTTTGTTAACATTCGTTGGGCGTATTGCTTCATGTGCCTCTTGTGCAGACTTAGAGGTTGTTTTGTAGAAGCGGGGAGAATCCGGTAAATATTTATCTCCATATTCAGCCTTTATAAATCCTCTTGCCGCATCAACTGCCGCACCAGCAAGAGTGAGTGAATCGGTTCTGTGGTAGGTGATCAGTCCATGCTCATATAAGTTTTGAGCAACTCTCATTGTTCTTTTTGATGACCAACCAAAAACACCAGCAGCTGCCTGGGTCATTGTTGAGGTGGTAAAAGGAGGATACGGATTTTTGCTTACTGTTTTCTTTTTGACATCCAAAACAATGTATTTGGATTTTTTTAAGTTATTAGTAATTTCGTAAGCTAACTTTTTATTTTCTATCTTGGTATTAACAAGCTGAAGTTGAAGTTTTTCAGATTTTGTATTTGTTAGAATAACAAAAATCTCCCAATACTCTTGTGGTTTGAATTTTTCAATTTCCCTTTCTTTCTCAACTATTAATCTAACAGCAACTGTCTGAACACGACCAGCTGATAAACCTCGTCTTACCTTTTTCCAAAGAAGAGGAGAGAGTTTATACCCTACAAGCCTATCAAGTACCCTTCTGGCAATTTGTGCATCTACCAAATTAGAATCAATAGCTCTAGGGTTTTTTATTGCAGAGCTTACCGCCTCTTTGGTTATTTCATGGAATACTATTCTTGAAGTATTTGAATTGCCAATAAGCTGCCTTGCATGAATTGCAATTGCTTCTCCCTCTCGATCAGGATCTGTTGCCAGATATATCTTTTTTGCTTTTTTAGATCTTCTCTGTAGAATTTTTATTGTTTCTTCTCTTTTAGGAACAACTACAAATTCAGGTTTGAAATTATGCTCAACATCAACACCAAGTGTGCTTTTAGGTAAATCCTTAATATGCCCCATTGTTGCCTCAACCTGATAATCTTTTCCTAAAAACTTGCCTAAAGTCTTTGCTTTGGTAGGGCTTTCAACAATAATTAAATTCATATCCTTATAAGTGTAAACGATATTCTAACTACAAAGTCAAGAAGACAATTAAATGTTTAACAGATATTAGGCATTTAATCTGCTTGTATCAAAATTGATTCCTTTGGCTTTAATGAGTTTGGTATGATATCGAACAATTTCTTTAACCTCACCAACCGCATTCTCTTCTTTCCTGTCTTCCAGTACCTGAATAAGTCTATTGGTATATGGAACAAAACGAATTTGTAAAATACTGTTTATGGGTTTTGAGTGCTTCGACAATTCTTCACCAAACGTCATCGCAAAGTGATTGCCTTGAAGGTTGTCAATCCATTTTGCAACTATAATTTCTAATCTATCTACTTTGTCAACATCTTTCTCAAATTCATCAAACCAGCGTATAAGTTCCTCACTGGCGTCCGGCAGTTGCTCGCATATTTTTTCCACACCTTGTCGCTCAACTTCCTTATCATCTACTTCTCCATAAATCTTTTTATATAAAGGTACATCTCCTTTATACGTCTCTCCCAAATCATGGTTCAAAAGTATTTCATAAAGCTCTCTTGAATCAACCAACGATTCAAGATTGGGGCATACCCGCCTAAGAAGAAACCAAAACTCCATAGTACCCCAAGCATGACCTGTTATAGGCTCGACTTTCCCTTCCCTTAAAGCATTTTCAAGATAAGAGGTATCTCTCCATCTGTATTGCCAATTGCCCAGATAAGCTTCGGCTAAAACACCATACATACCTTCCATTTGCTTCTCAGATTCCTTGACCATAATAAGTTTGGTGAATTATACCACGGCTAACAGTTTAACCTTTGAACTCGTTAATAATATCCTGAGGACTTTCCACAGATATTGCTCCTTCACCAATCAACCAATCGGTTGCTTCTGAGCCAGGAATTACAAAAACCTCAACCCCCAAGTTAGCGGCGTGGGCAGCAGTTGAGAGAGTTCCACTTCTTGCTGCTCCTTCAATAACCAACACAGCCTGTGAGAGCATGACAATAATTTTATTTCTGGCAAGGAAGTTCTTTCCTTCTGGTTTTGTTCCTTCGGGGAATGGAGAAACTAATGCTCCCTTTTTAATAATTCTTTGAGCAAGGTCTTTATTTTCAGATGGATAAATTATATCAAGACCACTTCCCAGTACGGCAATGGTTCTTCCACCTGCATTTAGTGCTGTCTCGTGTGCAACAGTGTCAACACCATATGCCATTCCTGAAACAATGGTAAAGTCTTCCTGCACAAGTTTTTTGACATACTTTTTGGTTAGCTTCTTTCCTCTTTCTGAAATCTTTCTAGTTCCAACAACTGCGACAGCTTTTGCATCTTTTTTTAGAATTTTACCTAAAACATAAAGATCGTTCATGGATTTTTTTGAAGCTTCCACCAGTCCATTATCTCTCTGGCAATAGGACCTGCTACTTTTGATCCTTCCCCACCTCGTTCAACCAAAACGGTAACAACAATCTCGGGAGAGTCAATCGGTGCAAAAAGGGAAAACCAAGCATGTGGCTC
>JBHPHS010000021.1:0-5689 GCA_042571305.1 Patescibacteria group bacterium
CCAATAATGTTGCTGAATATAAAGCGGTGATACTTGCACTGAGATGTTTATATAACCTAAATGATTTGAAGAATCTTGCTGGGCGGATTGTTTTTGTCTTAGATTCTGAGTTAATTACAAAACAACTACAAGGAATTTATAAAGTTAAAAACGAAAACCTTAGAGACTTATATCATACTGTTAAAGAATTAGAAGAAAGACTTGATGTTTCGGTTTCGTTTAAACACGTAGTTAGAAGTAAAAATAAAGCGGCAGACTTTTTGGTTAATCGGGAACTAGATAAGCACTCATGAAAATTTCACATGTACACTGCTATACAATATCACTTTTTAAGAAGTTAAAACAAACCAAAAGGGATCTACAAATCTTTTGTTTTCAAACTAGGCCAGTATAGGATCTAGATAGTATTGCGGAAAACAATACATCAACGTGCAATGACCAACATTTTCTCGTATCAAAACAAAAACAAAGTAGTTGTCGGAATATTTTCCGATCCAAACTTTTTAGCGGTAAATTTATTAGAAGGCTTGTTGTCGAAGTTTTGTTTTGTAAAGATTTTTACAAATGAAGTAGCCGATTGGCAGGAAAAGACTTCTCATATAAGCAATCAAGGATCCTTTGAAATTCTTAACTCACATGAGCTTAAAAATTTCGCGATTGAACTAAACTATTGTGTCTGTATTTTTGGATTTATAAATAGCGATGAAATAAAAAGTAAAATTTCCAAGCTTAAAGCAGCTAAAACATTTCTTTCCACAAAGACTCTTGTTGTGCTTCCTCGGGAAAAATCTACACTTCGCTTAGGTCTTAGTAAACACCTGACCTCTGAGGATTTGGGAATTATATACCTTGGAGATTTATTGGGGGCAAGGTTTGATATTCAAAGCAATTTATTACTCCCCTCTGTCTTTAGAAAGATTTTTACTGAGGGGGTTATGAAAATAGAAAAAGATTTAATTCTTTATCCTCTATTTGTAGCAGATGCTTCACAAACACTAATTCGTTGGATTTTTTCGTTTGGTCCTTATGGAAAAAAAGCTTTTCTTTTAGGGAGCGCTCTATCTGTAAACGGACTATATGGGGAGCTTAAAAGGTTTTATCCTAATTTATCAATCAACTTTATAAAAGGAAAGGAGAGCTCACAATTAAATGATTTCCAAAACACAACCATACTTCCGTCACGCACACAATATTTACTAACAGAAACTCTTGGCTGGTTATCCAAAAACATGCCTTCAAAATTAGAACTTAAGAAGAAAAAAACAAAACCTACCAAAAAGAAAGAAAAACGCACAAAAACACCTTTGGTTGCATTCTCATTTATAGGGAAATACAGCAACAAATTACCAAACATAAAGCGTTCCTTTGTATTTTTATCAATATTGTTTGTTTTACTTATTTCTCCTTGGCTTCTAATTTTAGCAAGTAGCATTAGCCTTTACGGCTTTTACGGTTTTATTTCAAGGGGAGACCTTAAAAGAGCGGAGTTTTTCGCCAAACTAGCAAAACCCCCAGCTTATGTAGCTTTGTATGAGAGCAGGTTCTTTGAAAACATTCCTGTTGTTAAAACTATTTATAAAGAAGCAGACACCGACGCTTCAATTGTGTTATCGGCGGCGGACATTGCAATTAGAGGGGTTTCTCTTGCTTCCTCTGGCGCAGCGTTGGTTAATAACATATTGGGTAATGAAATTTATGATTCACAACCACTAAGTGAAAGAATAATTCTTGATCTAGATTATATTTTTAAACAATCATCTTTTTTACAGGGTGAGCTGGAAAGCTCTTTCATCTATGAAAAATATTTAGTTGATCCAATAAATAAAAAATTAAACCTTGAAAGACTAAAGTTGTTTGCACTTGAAGGTCAGTCAATCGTTAAAAGATTGCCTCAAAGTTTGGGTGTTGATCAAAAAAAGACGTACTTAATATTGCTTCAAAATAATATGGAATTAAGACCCACCGGTGGATTTATAGGGTCTTTTGCCCTAGTTTCTTTAGATGGTGGGAAAATATCTGAAATAGGAGTTTCAGATGTATACTCAGCTGATGGACAACTGAAAGGACACGTAGAACCACCTGAGCCAATCAAGAAATATTTAGGAGAGGCTAATTGGTATTTAAGAGACTCCAACTGGGATCCTGATTTTGCTATCTCCGCACAAAGAGCAGAATGGTTCTTGGATAAGGAAATTGACAGAGAAGTAGATGGGGTTATTGGAGTTGATTTGCAATTTGCAAAAACACTTCTTGATCAAATAGGACCTGTTTATTTAAGTGACTTTGAGACAACCCTAACATCGGAAAATCTCTATGAAAAGACACAAAGTGAGGTTGAAGATGAATTTTTCCCAGGTAGTTACAAAAAAACTAGCTTTTTAACATCTCTTGCAAGGCAAATTCTTACTGATCTCCCTGATTCAAACTTACAAACAAAACTAGGAATCATAAGAGTAGTAGCTAGGGGACTTGAAGAAAGGCATTTTCAGGTATTTGTACACGACGGGAAACTACAACAAAGCATTTCATCTTTGAACTGGGATGGTGGACTACCGACCAATGAGTGTGGAGAATATTGTTTTGCTGATTTTATTGGGGTTGTTGAGGCTAATGTTGGAGTAAATAAAGCCAACTATTATATACAAAGGGAGGCAACGCTTGATATATTCTTAGAGCCCGGTGAGGTTCGTAAGATTCTTTCAGTTAATATTAAAAATAGCGCCAACCCTCAATTGGGTTCCTCAGGAAGATACAAAGTCTACCTGAGGGTTGTTGCGGGTCCAACAACCGAAACAATTGGGGTTAATGAGATTGTTGGGGAAAGTACTCAAAACCTTCCTTTTGAATTAACCAGAAATAGCAACAAAGTTGAGGTGGGTGTTATTAATGAGATTCAACCTGGAGAAAGTAAAAAATTTGTGTTTAACCTAAAAAGCAAAAACTCTCTTAAGTATATTGCTGGTGAGGAGTACAACCTTTATATACGAAAACAGGCGGGAGTTGAGGGTTATCCGTTTGAAATAACCTTTCATCCTGTGCAGAAGACACCAATTAACACCCTACCCAAATTTAGCTTGACCCAAGAAGGAGCTTACATATATAATACAGTTCTGACGCGAGACTTTGCTTCTCGCGTTTCTTGGTAAGAATATGGATAAACAAGTATTAAAAGCAGACAAAAGAAAAATAACAGGAAGAAAGGTAAAAAGTCTTCGAAAAGAGGGAATATTGCCAGCCAACATTTATGGTAAAAAGGTAAAATCATTGGCTATCCAAGTTGATTCAAAAGAATTTGAAAAAGTTTTTGCTGCTACTGGTGAAACCGGAATTGTTGAGATACAGGTTGGTAATGAAAAGAAACCATCACTTATTCACAATGCACAAAAAGATCCAGTAAGTGATTTGTTTATTCATGTTGATTTTCTTCAGGTTGATCTTAAAGAAAAGGTGGAAGCAGAAGTTGCTGTTGAATTAATTGGTGAATCTTCGGTTGAAAAACAAGGTTTGGGTACGGTTGTTCAATATATTAACGAGGTTGAGGTAGAAGCTTTGCCGGCCGATTTGCCAGATAAGTTTACAATAGATATTTCTACACTTACCAAGGTAGACCAGACTGTTATGGTTAAAGACTTGAAAATTGATAAAGATAAGGTTGAGATTAAAGATTCTGCTGATGGAATAATAGTTAAGGTTGAACCTCCTCAAAAGGTTGAAGAAGAGGCACCCCCGGAACCAGTAGAAGGAGAAGAAGAAGCAGAAATCCCAGAAGGGGAGCAGGCCGAGGTAAAGGAAGGTGAAGAGGTCAAAGAAGAAAAACCTGCTGAAGAGAAATCTGGTGAAAAAGCTACGGATAAAAAAGAAGAGGGTAATTAGGATTTATTTGTCTTGCTTCATTAGTTCTTCCTGTTTCTATTAAACCAGGGATATAACTAGGGTTTTCTGAGAGGAATTCTTCCCAAAACACTTCTTCATCAAACTTTTGTGTATCTGCCTGAGTTTTTGTTCCTAACACCCTGGTTTGTGTAAGATAATTTTCTATATTTAAAGAAGTTAAAAGAAGAACGGTAATTATTGCTGAGTAAATTAGTAGTGTAAGGGCAGACTTTCTCATTTATTTATTATATCTTTTTAGGCCAGGACTCGTTTATTAAAAGTTTTTCATTCTTTGCCTCTTGCCAAATGGTCTCGGTAACAAAGGGCATAAAAGGATGTAAAAGCTTAAGAGAAGTGTTTAATACAGTAAGGAGTGTGGGTTGTGCTTCATCTCTTCTTGTTTTGGTGCTTTCTATATAGACGTCTGCAAATTTGTGCCAGATAAAATCATAAATCTCCTCCGCTGCTTCATTAAGTCGGAATTCATCAAGTGACTTGGTAACTTTAATGTTTGTTTTGTTTAGTTCGCTAAGTATCCATTTGTCATCAGGGTTGGTTATTTTCTGTTTGGGTTTGGAAAGAATATGATTATCCAAAACAAATCGTGCAACATTCCAAACTTTATTGGCAAATTTTCTCTGACCGTTAATGTTTTCTTCGGAGACGGAGTTATCATTTTCAACAAGTGACCCCCATATTAAGGCAACCCTTAATGCATCTGCCCCATACTTATTGATCATATCAATTGGATCAATAACGTTACCCTTAGATTTACTGATCTTAACACCATGTTTGTCTCTTACCAGCCCATGAAGAAGTACGTTTCTAAATGGAACTTGCTTTGTTTTGTAAGGTCCCAGCATTAGCATTCTAATCACCCAAAAAGGAAGAATGTCATAAGATGGATCCATCACACTTGTGGGGTAAAAATAAGAAAAGTCATTAGGTTTTGTAGTTTGAAGAGTGGCAAAAGGCCATTGTCCCGAAGAAAACCAAGTATCAAATGTGTCGTTATCTTGAAGTAGTTCACTATTTTTGCATTTTGTACACACTTTAGGTACTTCACCATCTGTGATAGTAAACTGCATACATTTTTGACATCTCCAAGCAGGTATTCTTATACCCCAAACAATTTGTCTGCTAATATTCCAGTCCTTAAGGTTTTTTAACCAGTGGATAGCAATTTTTTGATATTTCTTAGCAACAAATCTGACCTCTTTTTTGGAAATTGCAGTTAATGCGAGCTTTGTTAATGGTTTGACTTTAATGTACCACTGCTTTGAAACCATTGGTTCTATAATGCCATGATCCCGGTAACAAGTTCCTACAGCGTGGTGAATTTTTTCAGTTTTTTTAATTATTCCAGCCTTTTTAAGGTCAGCAACCACCTCTTCTCGAGCAACCTCTGCTTTTTTACCAACGTACTTTTTGGGAGCGTTTGTCATTCTCCCTGTCTCATCAATTACAGATATAAGTGGTAGGTTGTTGGTTTGGCCTATCTCAAAATCTGTAGCATCATGTGCAGGAGTAATTTTAAGGGCTCCTGTTCCATACTCTTTGTCCACCATATTATCTTCAATTATGGGAACATTTCGATTAACAAGAGGTATCTTTGCGGTTTCACCAATCAACTTTTTGTATCTTTTGTCCTTGGGATTAACAGCAACCGCAACATCTGCAAAAATAGTTTCTGGTCTGGTTGTTGCAATAACGATAGTTTTGTAATCAAGATAATAAAGATCATCGTCTTTCTCAACATAGTTAATTTCAAGTTGAGAGTAGGAGGTTCCGCAACGTGGGCAGTAATTGGCAATTC
>JBHPHS010000022.1:0-4082 GCA_042571305.1 Patescibacteria group bacterium
ATATTATCCTTTTGTCGTGACACTCCTCTTCCAAAGTTCAATGTTTTCCAATACAATCCCTGTTCCTCTTACTACACAAAGAAGTGGCTCGTCGGAAACATGTGCCGGTACCCCGGTTTCTTCGGTCATTAACTTATCAAAATTCCTTAAAAGTGCTGTTCCCCCACTCATTACTATTCCCTTGTCTATAATATCAGCTGCCAATTCAGGTGGAGTGTCTTCCAAAACTGCCTTAACTGCCCCGATAATGTTTAAAAGTATCGGTTTCATTGCATCTGTTACATCTGATGAGGAAACAATAACACTTCTGGGAAGTCCAAAAACCAGATCTCTGCCTGAAATTTCTAATTTTTCCTCTTTAGCCAATGGTGTTGCAGAGCCTATTTTAATTTTAATGAACTCTGCTGTCTGATCCCCAACTATCAGGTTATGTTTTTTCTTTAGATATCCTTGGATTGACTCATCTATCTTATTTCCAGCAATACGAAGTGATTTGTGTATTACCACTCCACCCAAAGATATAACAGCAGCTTCAGTTGAGCCTCCACCGGAATCAACAATCATATGTCCAGACGGGGCTGAAACAGGAATTTGTGCACCAATGGCAGCAGCAAGAGGTTCATCTATAAGATAGGCATGTCCTGCTCCAGCTGAAAGGGTTGCATCCAATGCGGCACGCCTCTCAACTTGAGTACAACCCGCAGGCACACAAACCATTACCTCAGGTTTGAAAAGTTGAAACTTACCAACAACTTTGCCAATAAAATACCTTAACATTGCTTCTGTCACCTGGTAATCTGCAATTACCCCCTCACGCATGGGTCTTGCCGCAATCAAACTCTCAGGAGTTCTTCCCAACATCTTTTTTGCTTCCTCTCCCACAGCAACAACTTTGTTATCCTCAGCAGAAACCGCAACCACGGTAGGCTCATTAACAACAATTCCTTCTCCAGCAACCCAAACCAAGGTATTGGCTGTTCCCAAGTCAATAGCAATGTTTTTTCTTAAGAACATATTCTAGTAAAAAACCTAAAAACAATTTATGTATTCGAAATTACCTAATGGCATTATATAATACTCTTATGGCAAAGATAAGGATACTGTTATTTCTTATTTCTGTAGCTGTCGTGGGTACAATAGGTTTAGTCGTATCCCTCTATGCTCGAGGTTATAGATTTAACTTAAATACCTTGAAATTTGAGCCTAACGGAATCCTGGTAATAAAATCAGATCCGGATGGAGCAAGGGTGTATATAAATACCGAATTCAAAACAGCAACTAATACAACACTTTCAATCTCCCCCGGAACATATGATATTGAGGTTAAAAAGGATGGTTTCTTGCCTTGGAAAAAGAGATTTACAGTTGAAAAAGAAATTGTCACCCAGGCAACAGCTTCCCTTTTTAGGGCTGCACCATCTCTATCCGCAGAAACTTTTACAGGAATTGTTAATCCAGTTGCTTCCGATGACTACACTAAAATTGCCTACGTTGTTTCCCCTTCCCAAGGTATTAGTCAAGACAAAGTAGGTCTGTGGGTAACTGACACCTTTAACCTTCCTATCGGTTTTAGCCGTGAACCTAAAAGAATAACTGATGGAGATTTATCAACAGCCACCTTTATTTTTTCTCCAGACAACCGTCAAATCCTTCTAACTACAAAACATGGAGTATACCTTCTGGATACAGGCAACTTTGTTTCTCAGGCACAAAGAGTAAATATATCCTCGAAAAAGGAAGAAACAATGGCTTCATGGAAAGAGCAAAAGACAAAAAAAATGGAATCCTTGATCAGAAACCTGCCTGATCCAATACCCGATATTCTTGCCAGAAAGACCTCGGAATTTCAATTTTCTCCTGATGAAAGTATGATTGTTTATACAGCAAGTGCATCAGCAAACATACCGGGTAATCTGATCACCCAGCTTCCTGGTTCCTCAACTCAAAAACAGGAACGCACAGTTCAAATAGATAAAACATATGTTTACGATATCAAAGAGGACAGAAATTTCCTGGTAGCAGACATTCCGATAACCTCAAATTCATCCGCTATTAGATGGTTTCCTACAAGCAGACACTTAATTTATGCGGAGGAAGGTAAAATCACTATTATGGACTATGACTCAACCAACAAACAAACAGTCTATTCAGGCTCATACATAGCTCCCTTTGCGTTTCCATTCACAAACAGTAGTAAACTTCTCATTCTAACAAATTTAGGAGCAGGCTCTTCAGCCTCAAACCTCTACTCCCTTAATCTAAAATAATAGTCCTTTCTTGTGATAAAATACAAGCAAGTTATGTCCCTGTAGTTCAACGGATAGAACGGGGGTTTCCTAAACCCTAAATGGAAGTTCGACTCTTCCCAGGGACACCTCAAAAAACGGGGTGTGGCTCAGTTGGTAGAGCGCGCGCTTCGGGTGCGCGAGGTCCCCGGTTCGAATCCGGGCACCCCGACCGGAAGAAGGTGGTGATCCTACATACTAAATATAGTCCATAACCTTATTTTTTGATGGTTTATCTATTTGTCTAAAGTTAATTGTTTTAAAAGCATTCTTTGACAAGCGACCAGTCTTAATCAGCATTTCTTCATTGTCAGCTCTGTAATAATAGCTTACTTTACTTTTTGGATCTTCCGGATCCTCGCCAATAGCCATTCTGATTGTTTGACGTTCTTTTATCAGTTCTTTATCAATATCTGTTTTCTTTTCTCTAAATATACCTAAAGGGCATAGGTGATCAATCGCCCCTAATAAATCCCAATATTTTGGAGTAAGTGGTTCAATATTTAGTTGTTTAGCTATTTCTCTTATAGATAGAATTTCCTTTCCATCTTTTTCCAATAGCGGACACACCTCTTTTTCTATCATATCTCTACGTGCTTCCATTTCGGCACCTTTTCTCATAATTTTATGATACATAACAGATATTAATATATCAACTTATATATACTGTTTATAAACTATATATTTATTAATAAATTTCAGAAGAGTGATGAAGCTTATAAATATACTAATAAGAAAAAATCTCGTCTTCCTTAAACCAAAGTTTCCTCTCGAATTCAGCCTCTTGAGTACTTCCTGAGGCATGAACAATGTTTTGGGTGGTTCTTTTTTGCATATTTGAAAGAAACGCAGAATCAAGAGCATAATCCCCTCTTACGGTTCCTGGAAGAGCATCTGCAGGGAAGGTGTTTCCAACAATCTTTCTTACCAAATTTATTGCACCGGGACCTTCCAGAAGAATAGCAAAAACAGGCCCTGAGGATAAAAACTCCATGTTCCACTTTCTTACCATTTGACCTATTTTAATAGGATCTTTTGTGCCCAAGTTTTCTTTTGGATCCATCCCGTACTTGTTGTAATTTTCCAATGTTTTTACCCCGACGCTTTTATTGTAGTCATCATCATCTTGGTAGTGTTTGCCTACAAATGTTTTGTCTACCATAATCATTTTGGTAGCCACAAGCTTAAGCCCCACCCTTTCAAACCTCTCAATCACCTGCCCAACTATCTTCTTTCTTACCCCATCGGGTTTGATTAAAACAACGGTGTGCTCAACTTGGTTAATCATTTGATTAATTTTACAAACTTTTGCTCATCCTTGTAAGGACCAATTATGGCTAAATTCAATCTTTCAGGAACAAAAAGCCTTTTTGCCTGCTTATAAACATCATCCATCCTCACTTTATCAACTGCCTTAAACACCTCTTTGGGTGTTTTTACCTTGTTCAAAAACAAAACCTGCTCGGTAAAGAAAGAATTTACATTTTTTGTGTCCTCCAGTGACAAAGCAAGATGACCTTTAATATACTCTTTTGCTTTTTTAAGCTCACTAACTGTTATCGGATCTTTCTTTCCGGTCAGTTTATAGTGCTCTCCCACTATAATTTTGATTGCTTCATCAATTTTGGCTAAATCAACACCTGCATATGTGGCCAAATAGCCGGTTTCTTGGTACCTTTCAATGCTGGTTTTAACCGAATAGGCAAGTCCACGCCTTTCTCTAACTTCAGTAAATAGTCTTGAACTCATCCCTCCCCCTAAGATTACAGATAGTACTGACTGAGCAAAGCGGTTCTC
>JBHPHS010000023.1:0-3844 GCA_042571305.1 Patescibacteria group bacterium
AAGAACTGCGTCTGCACCCATTTTGGCTGTAAAAAATCCTCCAGCACCATAGCTTGAGAGCTCATCATATTCCTCTTCTGAAATAATAGTAAGTGGTTTTAAACCCTTAACTAGTGTTGTTAAATTTGCAAAAAGCTGCTCGGTTTTGGCATGGGTTGCTTTTTCTTCTTCCCCCAGGGCTGCTTCTTTTTTCCTTAGATCAAGTTCAATTTCCGATATTGCTAAAGAGGCTTGTTCCTTGTCTTTAATTTTATCCGTAACTTTATCTTTAGCGATCTTCCCTTCAGATCTTAGTGCTTTTTTTCTTGACTTATAGCCCTCAGCTGTCTCTTTAAGTCTTTCCTGTGCTGATTTTTCCAAAGTAGAAATTGCATCCTTTTTCTTTCCTGCATCAACTTCAATTACCAGGTATTTTGCAAAATAAATCACCTGCTCAATCGCACGGGGTGCAACGCCTAAAATAAGTGAAACCTTGGAGGGGGCTCCTTTGAAAAACCAAACGTGGGCAACGGGGGATGCAAGGGTAATGTGTGCCATTCGCTCACGCCTAACCCTGCTTTGAGTAACCTCAACTCCACATTTATCACAAACCACACCTTTATAGCGAATTCTTTTATACTTACCACAATAGCATTCCCAGTCTTTGGTTGGACCAAAAATTCTTTCATCAAACAAACCGTCCTTTTCTGGCTTAAGGGTCCTGTAATTAATTGTTTCGGGCTTGGTTACCTCACCACGAGACCATCTTCTTACCTCCTCGGGGGAGGCAAGCTTAATCAAAAGACTTTTAAAGTCAGCCAAGTTTCTTAATTCGTTAAGCGGTTCCATTTATTACCTCCTTGATCTCCATCGGACTTGAACTTTGAGTTAACTCCTCTGTTGCAACCACCTCAGCGCCTGACGCTTCGGCAAGCTCCAGTCCTTTATCGTCAGTTATTTCATCCTCTTTGGCCAACATTACCCCTTTTGGCTCGATTGATAAACAAAGAGAATTTAGCTCTCTGACCAAAACCTTAAAGGACTCAGGAACTGTCGCTTCGGGAATATCAACACCCTTAACAATTGCCTCAAATGCTTTTGCTCTCCCCACAACATCATCTGATTTGATAGTAAGCATCTCTTGTAAGGTGTATGCGGCCCTATGTGCTTCAAGTGCCCAAACCTCCATTTCTCCCAATCTTTGTCCCCCCATTTGAGCTTTACCTCCAAGGGGTTGCTGTGTAACCAAAGAGTATGGACCGGTTGAGCGAGCGTGGGTCTTATCCTCAACCATATGAGTAAGCTTTAAAATATAAGACACTCCCACCACCGTTTCTTCTTTGAGTGCTTCCCCTGTTCTTCCGTCAATAAGTCTTGTTTTACCGTTTACAGGCAATCCAGCTTTTTTCAGCTCCTCGGAAATGACATCAACACCAATTCTGTCAAAAACAGGAAGAGATGCTTTTTGACCAGTTTCCTGCATTGCCCAACCAAGATGGGCCTCCATAAGTTGTCCCAAATTCATACGATTAATTACAGAAAGGGGAGAAATAATAATATCAACAGGGGTACCGTCTTGCATGTGGGGCATGTCTGCAATAGGCATTATCTTAGAAATGACACCTTTGTTACCATGCCTCCCCGCAACTTTATCCCCAACCGTAATTTTTCTCATCTGTGCAACCCTGACAACAACTTTTTTAATAACTCCAGGGCCAAGCTCATCTCCCTCTTCTCTATCAAGAATTTGGACATCCACAACAATCCCTTTTTCTCCATGAGGCACTCTAAGAGAAGTGTCTCTTACCTCCCTTGCCTTTTCTCCAAATATGGCACGAAGAAGTCTTTCCTCACTGGTAAGTTCGGTTTCTCCTTTAGGGGCAATTTTCCCAACTAAAATATCATTCGGTCCAACCTCAGCACCTATCACCACAATCCCGTCTTCAGCTAAGTTTGCAAGCTCACTTTCGGCAACATTAGGTATATCTCGAGTGAGTTCCTCCGGTCCTAGTTTAGTATCAACAACCTCAGCATCATATTCTTCAATGTGAACGGAGGTTAATAAATCCTCTTTAACTAGTCTGTCCGAAATTAAAATGGCATCCTCAAATCCATAACCTCCAAAATTTGTATAAGCAATAACTAGGTTTCTGCCTAAAGAAAGCTCTCCCCCGTCAGCAGCTGGACCATCAACCAAAAGTTCACCTTTTTTTATTTTTTGTCCGGGGGATACTTGAATTTTCTGATTATAACAAGTTGAATGAGCAGTTCTTTTAAACTTTGTAAGGTGATAAATTTCCTTTTTAGAATCTTTGTCTATCTCAACATTTTCCAATATTTCATCTTCTTCCTGCGGCTTTTTGTTTAGTTTAACTACAATCTCATCCCTTCCAATACGTTCAACGACCCCATCATGTCTGGCTCTAATAACCCTACCCATACCCTCGGCTATCACATTCTCCATCCCTGTACCCACAACCGGAGATTCAGGGTTAACCAACGGCACTGCCTGACATTGCATGTTACTTCCCATCAAGGCTCTGTTACCCTCATCATTGGCTAGAAATGGAATCAAAGAAGCAGACGCACCGACTACTTGTCTTGGAGTTACGTCTATTAAATCAATAAGCTCCACCGGTCCTTCCGTGAAATTCCCTCTATATCTTAGAGGTACACGACTGTCGATAATATATCCTTTTTCATCCATTCCAACCCCGGAATGGGTTATATGATAGTCTTCCTCATCTCCCGCCGTAAGATAAATTAACTCATCCGTAACAAGTATTTTGGTTTTCCCGCCTTTTTTGATTTTTTCTACTTTCCTGTAAGGAGCTTCAATAAACCCAAATTTATTAACCCTCGCATAAAGAGCAAGATAAGTTACTAAACCTATATTTGGTCCTTCTGGGGAACGAACAGGGTCAATTCTTCCATATTGAGAAACATTTACGTCACGAATAGAGAAACTTGCCCTTTCTCTGTTAATTCCTCCCGCCCCAAGAACAGATACACGCCTTAGATTATCAATCTCACTTAGTGGATTAGTATCATCAAGAATGGTTGAAAGCTGATTAGAACGGAAAAATTCATTTAAGGATGCAATAAGAGGTCTGGCGTTTATTAAGTTTGCAGGAAGAGGTTTATCATCTGCCGAAATTAAACTCATCTTTTCTTTTACACTTCTTTCAAGTCTTAAAAGTCCGACCCTAAAGGCATTAACCGCAACCAGTTCTCCAACCCTCCTTAATCGTCTGTTTGCCAGATGGTCAATGTCATCAACCCTTCCTTTACCGTTTTGAAGGTCAATAAGGTATCTGATGGCTGCAATTACATCTTGTTTGGTAAGAATCCAGGTACTTTTTTCATTAGGTAAGTTCAAACCCAACCTTTTGTTTATTTTATACCTACCGACATCTCCCAAATCATACCTACGTCCGTCTTGAAAAAGACTAACAAAAAGATTTTCAGCGTTTTCTAAAACTGCGGGTTCACCAGGTCTTAATTTCCTATATACCTCCAAAAGAGCTTCTTGGGTGTTTTTGGTGGTATCTTTCGATAGGGTCGCTTCTGTATATTTATGGTTTTTATCGGTATCAATATCCTTAAAAGCAGAGATAATTTCTTGATCACTCTCAACCCCCATCGCTCTTAAAAAGGCACTTGCTAAAACTTTCCTTCTTCTGTCAATTCGAGCATAAATCACAGCTGACCTGGTAACTTCAAATTCCAACCAACTTCCATGCAAAGGCCTTACCTCGGATTTATATAAAATTCTTCCGCTTGAAGGGTCAAGCTCACCCGAAAAATAAACACCTGGAGAGCGAACTATTTGGTTTATTACTGCTCTTTCTATACCGTTGATTAT
>JBHPHS010000024.1:0-3626 GCA_042571305.1 Patescibacteria group bacterium
CCCGCATTGGTTAGTACTTTAAATCAGGAAAAAGTATCTGATGATAATAAAAAACTAAAAGAGACTCAAAAGGTTGCAATTGCAATTTTATGCTTTTTAGCAACTATTGTTCTTTTTTCAATTATTAAATATTGGCGCGCAGATACCCTTTATGCAAAAGCAAAACTGTTAAATGCACAAGGAAACTACCCCGAAGCTACCAAAGCTCTTACCCAAGCTATCAAGATATCTTCAAAAGAACCTCTTTTTTACAACGAACTTGCCGAAAGTACCTTAGGAATTGCCATGGGAATGGATTTGGAAAAAGACAAAGAAAAGGTTCAAGAGATTATCAACCTGGCCTTAACTCAATCCCAAACCGCAACAACCCTATCCTCTGCCAATGTAAATCTTTTAAGAAGCAGGGCCGGAATTTTCTTCAAACTAGCAACGATTGAACCTAATTACTTGTTGTTTGCAGGACAAACCCTTGAGGAAGCAATAAAGCTTGCCCCAACCGATGCCAAGCTTTTTTATAATCTGGGTTTGGTTTATGCAAGAGTTGCAAAAGAAGATCAAGCTTTGTCAACCATACAAAAGACAATTGAACTTAAACCTAACTACCGAGATGCAAGGCTTGCCTACGCTTTGCTTCTTGATTCCAAAGGAGAAAAACAAGAGGCAAGGGATCAATTAAACTATATTTTGGAAAATATAAATCCTAATGATAACCTTGTTAAACAACAGCTGGAAGAAATCAATTAGGCTTAACTTCGTGATATAATTGGCCGTATGATTAGGAAAATCCTTGAGGCCAGAAATCCTGTTTTAAGACAAAAGTCAAAAACAGTTGCCAAAATTGACAAAAAAGTTCTTAAGTTAATTGCTGATCTTAAAGACACTTTAGCAACCCAAAAAGATCCGGAAGGGGTTGGATTAGCAGCTGTACAAATAGGAAAACCCCTAAAAGTATTTGTTGCAAGTTACGGTAATTTCAAAAGAGTGGTTATAAATCCCCGGATAATTAATAAAGGAAAAGCTAAAAGTGTCAAAAAAACCAGACAAGGACACGAGATAATGGAAGGTTGTCTATCCCTTCCTAACTACTACGGTCCCTTAAAAAGATCTCAAAGTGTCCGCATCTCCTACCTTAACGAAAAGTCAGAAAAAGTTACAGAGACGTTTAAGGGATTTCATGCACAAATAATCCTTCATGAGATTGATCACTTAAAAGGAGTATTGTTTGTTGATGGACTAATTAAACAAAGAGAGTCTTTGTATAAACTCAAGGGCGATGAATGGGAGGAGGTAGAAATATAAATGAAAATTATTTTTTTTGGAACCCCTGAGTATGTATTGCCTATCCTTAAGTTGGTTCATAAAAAGTTTATTATGGGAACGGTTTCACCTATTGTTGCCGTTGTTACACAAACTCCAAAACCAGCTGGTAGAAAACAAAAGCCCCAGTACTCAGCGGTTGACAGGTGGGCTCATGAGCACAAGATTCCAATCTTTTATAATTTTCAACAACTTCCCGATGCAGATATGGGAATTTGTGCAGCATTTGGGTTAATCATCCCCAAATCTACAGTTGACGCTTTCCCTTTAGGAATTCTTAATATTCACCCCTCACTTTTACCTAAATACCGGGGTGCCTCCCCTGTTCAAGAAACAATAATGGAAGGTGTATCCCAAACTGGAGTTACTATTATTAAAATGGATGAAAAGGTTGACCACGGTCCAATAGTTGTTCAATTTAAAGAGGAGGTTAATAAAGATGATACGACAGGAATTTTGCAAGAAAGACTATTTTCAAGAGCTGCGGATGTATTGGTTGAAACAATTCCGGCATACGTCGCAGGAAAAATAAAACCTAAAGAACAAAATCACAAAGAAGCTACCTTTACAAAAAGGTTGACCAAAGAGGATGGTTTTATCTCCTTTTCTAAAGAGGATCCTAATAAAGCAGAATTATTTATTAGAGCAATGAATCCCTGGCCTATGGCTTGGACTTATATAAGAACAGACAAACTTGATTCACAAAGCAAGAGACTTAAAATCCTAAAAGCACACACAGAAGATAGGAAGCTTATTTTAGATGAGGTTCAGCTGGAAGGAAAAAATCCTGTGGCTTGGAAACAATTTAGTCAAGCTTATCCTGATTTTAACTTTTAGCTTCCAACTTTGCCCTTTTAATACACTTTGCACAAATAACCTTTCCCTTAAACGTCTGCAGGTTAGGCTTAAATAGCCTTCTTGTTTTTTGTGCACGGTGCTTCCAACGCTTTCCAGCAACACCTCTTGCGTGTTTTTGGGTTCTTCCGACAGTTACTTTCTTTTTGCAAACTTCACAAACATATGCCATATAAATAAAAACAAAAAGCTTTGATGCTTTATGCTTTGTCGATTATACTATGTAAACTAAAGGTAGACAATTATGATAATTATTTGGCTTTTGGCATTTGCCATTACAATAACGGTTCATGAAGCAGCCCATGCTTTTATGGCTGACAAGCTTGGAGATCCTACGGCACGGCTTGCGGGAAGACTTTCCCTAAACCCAATAGTTCATTATGACCCCATCGGAACAACCCTTCTTTTTGTATTGGTTGTCCTAAGAGCATTTGGTTTTCCTGTTATTCCTTTCGGTTGGGCAAAACCTGTTCCTATTAATCCATATAATCTTGAGGATCCAAAACGTGATTCCGCTCTAATTTCCCTTGCCGGGCCTTTTGCAAACATCGCCTTAGCAACTATTCTCGCCCTTATTTTACGACTTCTCCCAAACCAAATATTTTACCCAATAATACTACTTAATGTCGCATTGGCGGTATTTAATCTTATTCCAATTCACCCTCTTGATGGAGGTAAAATACTGGTAGGCCTTCTTCCTATTAAGCAAGCAAGGCAGGTAGACTTATTTCTGAATAGGTACGGATTTTTGTTGTTGTTTATAATTATTTTCCCAACTTTCGGGGGTGTATCTGTTATTTCTTCTGCTGTTCTACCTATTATTAACCTAGTTCTTAAACTTCTTCTTCCCTCAACTGGATATATTTGATAATTTAATATTCCCTCCATTGACCCAATAATGTACAATTATATTGACCCTGTTGATAAAAGAGATTGGTAAGACTTTCCTGACCAAGAAGTCTATCGGGAGGGCGTAGTCCGGGTACTGTAACGGTATCAGGCAGCTCACCCACCTGGAGGTTTCCAGGAAATTCACCAGCTCTTTATGATGCAGGGTCATTCTTTGGTATAATATCCATGCGCCGGGGTAGCTCAGTGGTAGAGCAATGCTTTTGTAAAGCAAAGGTCGGAGGTTCGACCCCTCTCCTCGGCTCATCCTATAATATATGCTAGGATGGCGGAGTGGACAATCGCACGAGTCTGTAAAACTCGCGGTCGGAAGACCTACGTAGGTTCGAATCCTACTCCTAGCACTAATAAATACTCTTCAGCGTGCAAGAATGTAAAGAAGAAGACCTAAAAAAGCTGCAGCTAAAATAAGTAAAAGCACTTGCCATTTGTTCATGTTATAATTTCATTCTAGCACAGCCTAAGCCTGGTTAGTTCAACGGTAGAACACATTCTTGGTAAGAATGAAACGAGAGTTCGACTCTCTCACTAGGCTCAGTATTGTT
>JBHPHS010000025.1:0-3425 GCA_042571305.1 Patescibacteria group bacterium
TTACTACATGATGAGCCCAAAGAAGAATAAATATAAGGCCTGCAAAGTTCTCCTTTGCCTGCAATTGCAGATATATAAGTATTTATACCAATCGGTGTTGTTGCAACGTCACCCTGTCCAATTGATACGTGGTAGGTATTACCCAAAAACCACCTTTCCCCCTTAACCTCTTGCTTCCAGGTAGGGGTTGGTATTAGACCCCCAACCTCTCCTGGTAAATCAATTCCTGTTGGTTTATTAAGTCCAAACTTATCTGCCCATTTAGCAACTTTCTCTGCACCCAGCATTTCCCCTATTATATAAAAGAAGGTGTCTGTTGAGCGGGCAATTGCCCGGACCACATCAATTTTACCTTCAGTTTTTCCATATTGAGAAAAATACCAGTTGGAATAAGAAAAATCATTAACCGTAATAATGCCAGGATCATCAAAAATATATTTATCATCAATTTTCCCTTCCTCCAAAGCGCCAAGGGCAACAACAGGTTTAAAAACAGATCCGGGATGAAAAGTTCCACTTGAAACCCTATCAAAAAACGGTAAATTAGGATCATTAATTGATTTTGAAGGATCGGTAGGGTCATAACTTGGTGAGGAATAATAAGCTAAAACCTCTCCATCAATGTCACTTATAATCACCGCTCCGAGTTTATCTTTCATTACCTCGGCTGCCTTTTTTTGCATTGCAAGGTCTATCGTTGTTACAAAGTCAGATCCTGCAACCGGTTCTTTTCTTCCTAAAACCCGCACTTTTTTTCCTGTACTGTCAACCTCAATCAACTCCTCCCCATCTATCCCGTTAAGATTGCACTGATACTGCTTTTCCAAACCGGCTTTACCTGTCAAATCTCCCAACTTCAAAGGTCCTTTATCAGGACAGTCCGGATCTACCTTTCCAACCTGTTCTTGGGAAACTTCTCCCAAATATCCGGATACATGAGCAAGGTTGTCTCCTAAAGGATAGGTTCGTACATATTCTGTTATTAGATCATCTGAATCTGCCTTGGAAAGATCATCTGTCTTTAGATATCCCTCTGAAGGATCAAATATAACCGCTTTTTTAATCTCACGATTTCCCACCAACACCTCTCCACCTCTTGCTATTATCCTTCCTCTTGGTGCAACAATGGGTACGCGGCGAATTCTGTTACTGCTTGAAAGTTCACGAAAATATGCACCTTTGATGATCTGAAGTTCAAAAAGTCTTCCTATTAGTAACAAAAAACCAAAAAACAAAATCCCTCTCCAAAACCAAGAAAGCCATGATTGACTGCTGCCGGCAGATAGTTTTTCCATTTAAATTAAAAGATCTTTAAGTCACTTGAATTTTAGCAAGAAGTCGGGTATTGTCCAACAACTTCCCACATCCTCTAACAACACATGTTAAAGGATCATCAGCAACGAAAACTGGCATTTTTGTAGCATCTGCTATCATTTTGTCAATTCCACCAAGAAGAGAGCCTCCACCAGCAAGGGTTATTCCTCGCTCCATAATATCTCCAACAAGCTCAGGGGGAGTTTCTTCTAAAGTGTCAACCACACTAGTTGTAATTTCTTGTATAACGGAGGATAAAGCTTCTCTAACCTCAGAAGCTGAAAGCTTTACCGACTTAGGAAGTCCACTTTCCAAATCTCTTCCTCTTACGACGTGATATTTCTCTTCTTTGGCAATGGCTGAACCAATACTTATTTTTACCTCCTCTGCGGATGGGGCACCTAATAAAAGAGAGTACTTAAGTCTCATATAGTTAACAATTGCCTCATCCATCTCATCTCCCGCTATTCTTATGCTTTTACCCAGTACTATCCCACCAAGGGATATCACAGCAATTTCACTTGTTCCTCCTCCAATGTCAACCACAAATATTCCCTCAGGTCCTTCAACGGGTAGCTCCGCCCCGATCGCTGCTGCCATAGGCTCTTCTACAAGATGTGCCTCCCTTGCTCCGGAATCAACAGCCGCATCAGCAACCGCTCGCCTTTCAACCTCAGTTACACCCGATGGAATTCCAATAACTACTCTTGGTCTGGGTATTTTGGGAAAGGTGGAGCCTGGTTCATGTACCTTTTTTATGTAATGGCTAAGCATTGAAGCAGTTGCGTCAAAGTCAGCAATTACCCCGTCTTTGAGGGGCCTTATTATTTCCATTGTGGAAGGAGCCCTTCCTAACATTTTTTTAGCAGAGGCACCTATTGCTAAAACTTCCTTGCTTTTTTTGTGCCTGGCAACAACTGAGGGCTCCCTTATTACAACTCCTTTTCCTCTTACCCAAACAAGGGTGTTTGCGGTACCTAAATCTATTCCAACATCGTGGGAAAACATACCTAATAAATTATTAATAGGGTTTATAAACTTAAACATTGTTAATTATTCCAATATCTGTAGTATAGTAATAAATGTGCAAAAAGCCATAAGATATCTATATTATCTTTTGTTTTTACTTGTGCCAATAGTGCTTTGGCCATATACCTCGGAAGTTTTCGAATTTAATAAAACAGTTGTGGTTTATGTATTAACAACACTAATTACAGCTTCATGGATCATTAGATGCATTATTACCAAGAAAATCATATTCCGTCGCACAATATTAGACATCCCTATTGTGGTGTTTATAATCTGTCTTTTTTTCTCAACCATCTTCTCGATTGACCCTAGAACATCACTATTTGGTTACTACTCAAGATTTAATGGAGGTTTATTGTCCATCATCAGCTACTTTCTTCTTTATTGGGCATATGTAGCTAACATGGATGCAAAAAGTACAATTAAGGCAATATCTGTCCTTCTTAGCTCAGCTGTGATAGTTTCTATATATGGAGTTTTGGAACATTTTGGAATTGACAAAAATATTTGGGTTCAAGACGTGCAAAACAGAGTTTTCTCCTCCCTTGGCCAACCCAATTGGTTAGCTGCCTGGTTGGTTTGTTTAATACCCATTTCTTGGGCACTTTACCTTAAAAAAGACACTAAATCCTGGATATTTTATGCAATCTCCACTCTTTTTTTTCTAACCCTTCTTTTTACTAAATCCCGCTCAGGGCTGTTAGGTTTTGTTATCGCCGATATAATCTTTTGGGTGATTTTACTTTTAAGAGAAAAAAAGCAAATTGTTAAGAAAGCTGTATATGTCCACTTAACTTTTGTTACTTTAGTTGCTATTTTTGGAACTCCTTGGTCAGCAAGTATTTTTAAAACACAAATCCAACCGACTCCAACCACACCCTCCCCTGCTCTTGAAACAGGTGGTACCGAATCCGGAACAATAAGAAAAATTGTCTGGAAAGGTGCAGTTGAAATTTGGAAACACTATCCCATATTAGGAAGCGGTGTTGAGACATTTGCTTTCTCCTACTATAAATTCCGTCCAACTGAGCACAACCTGACAAGTGAGTGGGACTTTATTTACAACAAGGCACACAATGAAT
>JBHPHS010000026.1:0-2077 GCA_042571305.1 Patescibacteria group bacterium
TTTTCGAAATTCTTATAAGGAGGTAGTTGAATAACGAAGTTGGTCTTTATTAACCTTTGTATTTGGGGGTCGTTCTTTTTTAACACCTCAATGGTTTTTTTGGAGGCAACCATGAAACCAAGTTGTGTGGGAGTAATTAATCCAAGTACAGTATCTTTTAAATAACCATTTTTTATCGGGTTTACCAATGATTCAAAATCACCCGCGCTCCATGTAACTCCGATATTATTTACCTTTGGACCTCTAGCAAAAGTGAGAGTAAAAGCATTTAAAGCATCTTCAATAGGATGAGAGTGTATGTCTCCAAACTTCCGCCACCCAGGAGGAAGACTTATATATCTTGTCATTTGGGTATATTCACGCATCTTCTCCTTGCTATATTTTGTCAAAGAAGTATGACTATTTCCTTGAAAAACCTCTTTACTTATCATAATCTCGCCTAAATCATTGGCCGCTAAAATCGCCATATGTTCAACGACCACACCTCTCGCCATCGGATTATCACCCCTTGAAGAACCATAAACTGTAACATCTCTGCCTTTATAAACACCATCAAAAGCTCTTCTAAAAAAATTAGAGTCTTTTGGTACTAAAACTCTATACGGAAAAATTTCTGGCCCTAGATTACCTGAAACCTTCAAAACCTGTCCAAAACTTTCAATAGGCCATGTCCTAAATTCTGGCACACCTATCTCTCTAGTTGCCTCAGTCATATATCTATTTTACAGCACCAAAACCTCTCCAACCAAAGCAAAAGAAGTTCCCTATTTGGCATTCAAACTCAAGTAGTCTGTGTTTCAAATCTGTACTTTCAGGGGTTTATAAGATTAATGTTGTCGTTTCTGGGATTATTAACCTCTTTTCCAACTATCTGCATCTTCATATCCTTTTGGGGGTAAGGTTTCAGAAAATCAAAGAGTTTGTTAAAGTCCTTGTTTTCTGGATTAAGCCAAGCCTCTTCATCTTTTTTCTTGATAATCACGGGCATTCTGTTATGTGCTTTTTTAACCAAAGAGTTAGGTGTAGTTGTTACCATGGCACAGGTATAAAAAGGTTTCCCTTGTGCATCATTAAAATCATTGTAAATTCCTGCAAAACCAAATAGTTCTCTATTCTTAAGGTAAAAATTAAAGGGGTATTTTTCTTCTTTCCCTTCAAGATTCACCTCTCCCCATTCATAAAAAGAATCTGCAACCATCAAGCATCTTTTGTTAAGCAGTATGTGTTTAAAAAAGGGTTTTTCAAGTGTAGTTTCTGCCCTTATGTTTATAGTACCAAAACTACTATTTTTACTAAATATTAGCCCCCACTTCATCATTATTATCTTATTTAATGAGTTTCTTGTGATGGTTGGAATATGCCAGCTTGGTGCAATATTCCAGGAGGGTTTAAACAACGGAAGTTTGTTGTTTGTTTCAAATCGGGATTCAATCTTATCTGGAATCCCTAAAGTAAATCTTCCACACATAATCCTATTATAGTTTCAAAACAGATAAAGTCATACATATTATTAACGAAGAAGCATAACATTGTTATACACCTTTATAAAAATACCTTTAGTTATTGGATGTTTTTTTATCCTCAAATGAATAGCGCATACTAATATAATGAATCGGATATTCCAAATCAGGATAATGTTCACGCTCTATAATTATATCCTCTCCCAATGGGAGTTGACTCTCTGCACCAAAATAGGCGGCTACAACCCTAATTTCTGTTACCGCTTCTGTTAATCTAACTATACTACGATCGCCAATTTCTACTATAACCACACTTTTAAAAGCAGAAAGTCTGTCAAAGGAATCTAGTAATTTATAAATCTCGCCTTCATCTTCAATATTAAGCGCTTTAAGAAACTTCAATTGGAATGGAAAATCGTTTTCTATTTGATTTTTAATTTCGTCACCAATCTCGTCTTGATCATCTTTTATACCATTCTCATCTAAGATTTCTTTTATTTTCTCTATTGCTTCTAGACATTCAAATAAGCGTTTTGTGTTTTCTCTGGAAAAATTCTCCACCCAATGAAACTCAACTTTATCCGCAATACGTTCCCGTACTTGCTCTACAAAGGTAT